>NZ_DJJJ01000062.1:0-30783 GCF_002434085.1 Acinetobacter sp. UBA6571
CCTTGTTTAAGACCTTACCGAACAATGGTTGTCTTTATTACATTCGTCCTGTATTGATGGGTACTCTTATAATTATTAGTGATAATATCAGTCTTAATGAATAAATTATCTTGGATATTAATTTTAGCAATTTTGGCGGTTTTAATAGCGGTTTTTACCTGTACAAGGCAATGGAAGAAGATCCTGATTATCTATTTAAATTATTCGAATAACTATATAAATAAACTTTTTCAAACCTAGATCAAAAGATTCAGACTATCGAAGTTAAGCTTATGCAATTTGATAGTCATCCCATCGTAAAAATGTATTTTGTATTACACTACTGGCTCGAATGGTGAGAATTACATCGAGGGTGTATTCATCACTAAAATACACAAGCAAATTAGAAAAGTTAAATAGAAAAGCACTCTAAAGTGCCTTTTTAAAGATATATCAAGTTCTTTATATTAACCTTGAGCTAAGGTTTTAATGAATAGAATTTTTTGAGATTTTTCAGTGGGGCCTTCAAATTTAAAATTAATTTCTTCCTCATATTTCTTACTCATTTCAGTTTCTACAATATTCATTCCACTAATATCAAATATTCTAAGGGCTTCACCTTCAGCAGTAATTCCATCTTCTTCATTAGCGATTAGAACTTTAAGATCCGGATCAAAGGTCTGTAATCTTGCGATCAATTGTTTAATTAACATGGTTCATTCTCAATTCTTAAAGATATAAACCAGTATTAACACTTTTCTATCTAACTTACTTGGCGATAAAAATTAGTTTTGTAAGCCAAAAATTTTTATCTGTATATCAGATTTTCTGTAATAGAAATATTTTGGTATATATTTTCGTCTATTGATACCCTTCAAATGTTAGGCCTCAACCCGTTTAGTACTAATCTTTCTGGCTATCTTAAGTATGGCCTTGTATTCAATGTCGATGTCTTGTTTAAAGTGGCCGCTGGGGTAAATCCAATAGTCTTCGCCAGCTCAGTCTGCCAATGAAAAGCAGGGCGAGCTGTTTTCAGCGATATATGGCATTACCTTTCCTTTTACTCAACTCAATACTTCTACTCTATTTGATTAAATTTATTTTCTAAGCGTTATATTGATTTGGTTGTATTGCCTGATAAGAAAAGAGAAATATAAACCTTTTTGCTTGTGCGCCTCAACATCATCAGATAATAGTGGTGCAAAGTAGCAAGTAAATAAACACACAAAAAGCGACGAGTAGCAAAACCTAGTAAAATAAAAAAGGATATAAAACAACTTAAGTTAATGTTTTTTTATATTTTTTTAAAATTATTAGGATATGAAGTTTTTATACTATATGGAGTAATTATGGACTAGAATTACACTCGAGTAATTTTTAGTCATTGAATAAACACAAGTAGACCCGATATTGTGAGTATATTGATATACACTGCAGGTCTAGAGGAAACTCTTATGAAAAATTTTACTGTTGCATTATTTGCTGGTCTGATTAGCTTGGCAGGTATAAGTGCACAGGCTGCCACTCCGGAACAGGAGTGTCAAAAGCTCAAAAATGACTATAATGTTATTTATGCTTCTAAAGGCTTCTGTTTTAAAGATAAGGATGCAAAAGAGAAGTTTGGTAATGAAAACTGCTATACTTCAAAACCTAAATTCTCTGAAAAAGAGCAGCAACGTCTTGATGAAATTAAAGAGCGCCAAAAAGAGCTGAACTGTAAATAACTACTGAAAGGAAGAGCTATGGCTTACGATGACCAAAATATCTTTGCAAGAATTATTCGTGGTGAATTACCTGCAATTAAAGTTTATGAAGATGATCAGGTTCTTGCTTTTATGGATATTATGCCGCAAGCCGAAGGTCATACATTGGTCATCCCTAAAACACCGGCAGTTACATTACTTGACCTGCCAGCAGAAGCCGCTGCTTATAGTATTCAGATAGTACAGAAAATTGCAAAAGCAATAGAGAAAGCATTGAATGCCGAGGGAATTGTTTTAATGCAGCTTTCAGGTGCTGCTGCTGGACAAACTGTTCCGCATGTTCATTTTCATCTGATTCCAAGTTCAGTGCACCAGCTAGGTCGCCATGCGGCTGAAATAGGAGATCAGGAGAAAATTAAGGCTATTGCAGAGAGAATCCGTGCTGCTCTTTAAAGCCTTATTTTCAATTAAAACCTAATGGAGCTTCGGCTCCATTTTTGTTTAAATTTCAAAAGTATAAAAAATAATCTAATTCTTCTTTTCTCTTTTTATCCTTCATTAAACTGTCATTTTTCTTTCACTTCTCTGTCACACAGTTTGCAGATACTGCTTAGCAAGTTGGTGAGCTTATGTAACTTTTTGTACACAGGCAAACTATAAAAAAGAGTTAGCAAGGCAAATAGCCATTTTAAAGAATTGTTTTTGGAGAAATCTCAATGAAAAAATTGCTTCTCGCTGCTACAGTAGCAACTTTAAGCTTAAACGCAGCGCAAGCAGCGCCAACTTTGTACGGTAAAGTAAATGTCAGCGTTGACAGTTACGATAATGGCAAAGATGACAAAATTGAAGTTAACTCGAATGCTTCTCGTCTGGGGATTAAAGGCGAAGAAAAACTGACAGATCAGTTGTCTGCAGTGTATCAGGCTGAATGGGAAATTGATGTAGATGGTGGCGATGATGTATTCAAGAAACGTAACATTTTTGCCGGCTTAAAATGGGCAGAAATTGGTACTTTAAGAGCCGGTATTATAGATACACCATTTAAAGATGCAGCAGGCGGTTATCGTGATGTATTTAATGATTATGCACATGCCGATATTAAAGAAATGATGTATGGTGAAGAGCGGGTTGAAAATGTGATCAGTCTTGAGACAGATCCGAAATTACTCGCCGGTGTAGTATTTGCCCTACAGGCTCAGCAAGGCGAGTCAAATACTGAAACCAACAAATATACAGACGGTGCTCGTGACAGCCTAGGAGATGGCCTTTCAACTTCACTATCTTATGCTAATAAAGATTATGGTTTTGAAGGTGTGATTGCTGGAAACTTTAAATCAATTGGCGATTTTGCTGCGGTTGGTCTCAAGGATATTCCTGCTGATGCATTCCGCCTAGGTGCCTCTTTTGACTTGGGTAAAATCGGTGTGCCAGGCCTGTATTTAGGGGCAATGTGGCAGACTGCTGAAATCTCGGATTATAATAATATCAAGCCCCGTGTAGTAACTGATGGTGTTGTTACCTATGCTGGTGATTATAGCAACGTAGAAGAAAAAGCATGGTTAATTTCTGCGACTTATAAACTTGCAAACACGCCTTGGACATTCAAGGCACAGTATCAGTCAGCAGACACTGACTATGCAGTTCTTGCAGGTGCGTCAGGTGACAGCTCAGTTGACCAGTGGGGAATTGGCGCAGATTACAAACTCAATAGCCAGACTAAACTCTTTGCCAGTGCTGTTCAGCGTGAATGGGATAACTCCCCTGCTAAAGGTAATGCAGATGAAAGCGTATACGGTTTAGGTATGGAAATAAAATTCTAATTCTGGCAATTTAAAAAAGGGCTATATGCCCTTTTTTAATTTAACGTTTCAAAAAACCGGAAACCATATTTAAAACATTTTGAATATCATTGTTGGCTTCCTGTTTGTTGGTCTTCTCACCTTGTGGAGTCAGCGCATCAATGATTTGTGGTAATACTGAAGAAATAGCACTGTATACATCCTGTTTAGGTGCATGTGTCTGTTCAGCAACTTTCTCGACTTCCTGATCATCAAATAAACTTTGTATATTTTGCTGCGGCGCATTTTCTTTATTGCTCTGGTTTGGGTCTACCCAGTTCTGTACCTGATTTCCAAGACCGGCATTACGCAATTTGTCTAATGCACCTTGAAGACCACCCTGCTTCTGAATCCAGGCTAGAACCAGTGGCAACACGGCGATCAATAAAGTTTTGGTACTGTTATTTCCACTGTTATGCGGTACTTCATTTTGAGTCTGGCGTGGTTGCTGTTGACGCTGGTTACCATGACCAAATTGCTCAAGTACTGAACCTAAAACGCCACCTAAACCGGATTGACGGCCCTGATTCTGGGTATTCTGATGGTTAGCCTGCGTATTCTGGCCACCGAGCTGACCTAGAACTGCTCCAAGAATTCCGCCGAGACCACTTGGCTGCTGCGTGTTCTGCTGCTGATTATTTTGTGGTTGCTGGTTTCCTAATGCCTGCTTCGCCAGCATTTCCACTATATTGGTCAAGTTGGTCATCACTTACTCCTTGAAAGTGTTATCTTCCTTAAAGCATAAGTGTACCCGACCGGGTGAAACAAAGTCTGATTTGTATATTTTTGCAAGATTTTATAAGTATATTGGCCCTTACCAGCGATATTTGTCCCAATTTTCCGGATTGGCCCAATATTTAGAGTTAAACCAGTCCGGTACGTGCTTATAGGTTAGAATATTGAATTGCCATAATGCGAAATCACTGCTGTTTTCTGTTCTCTCAACCAGTTGGGTAAAACCTAAAGAGCGAAGTAACTGCTCATCCTGAAGACGGCCAACCACAATAATACGCTTCGCCATAAGATCACGTAATTTCACCAGAAGTCTAGAAATATCAGGCAGTTTTAATTCTATGAATTCTGGACCGGTTAAAATGACCATTGCCAGATCATAACGTTCAGTAAAGGGCAGATTTAAAAACTCAGTTGCGTTAAAATAATGCCATTGTATAGCCAGATGTGAAGTATCTTGAACTGTTTCAAGCTGCTGACCAATCGCCAGTGCAGTATGGATGGGCTGTTCGGCAAATAGATCGTCTAGCATAGAAGTGATGACGTTGAGCTTGGCCATAACTGCATCCTGAATTACGTGAGTGAGAATTATATGGAATTACAAGGCATTTGCCATAAAATGCATGCCGGTCTTAGCAAGCCAAGTGTAACTGATCAACAAACGTTAAAGGCAAATGTTGAGTACAAATTTACTCTGGACCGTTCAGAAATTGATCTTCCTTTTACGTTAGGGCAAGAAATTGAAATTGAATGGACTGGTAATATCTATTGCGTATCTTGCGGTGCAAAAACCAAGAAATCATTTTCACAAGGGCATTGTTTTAAATGTTTTAAAACCAAAGCATCCTGTGACATGTGTGTTTTAAAACCAGAAACCTGTCATTACCATTTAGGGACCTGCCGGGAAGACTCATTTGCCAAAGAAGTCTGTTTTCAGCCTCACATTGTATATCTGGCTAATTCAAGTGGTCTTAAAGTCGGCATTACCCGTACTGGTCATATGCCTACCCGATGGCTGGATCAGGGAGCGACTCAGGCCTTACCAATTTTTAGAGTCGGTTCACGGCGTTTGTCTGGGCATATTGAGGTAATGTTTGGTAGCCAGATTTCTGATAAAACAGACTGGCGCAAATTGCTTAAAGGCGAAGCGGAACCCGTTAACCTAATTGAAAAACGTGATCAGTTAATTGAAGAATTTGCACCTAAAATTGCCCAGATTCAGGATGAGTTCAGTCAGAATTTACACTTTAACGAGTCAATAGAGTTGCTTGATCAGGAACTACCACGTGAGTTTATTTATCCGGTTGAGCAATATCCTGAAAAGATCAAGTCACATAACCTTGATAAAACACTGAAAATTCGAGGAGTGTTACAGGGTATAAAAGGCCAATATCTTATTTTAGACACGGGTGTTATTAATATCAGAAAATATACGGGTTATGAATTAATTCTGAGAGCGTAAGTCTTTCATAAAAATAAACAGTACCATAATTTGAGTACGGTACTGTTTATTCAAGAGAGCGTCTGATCTGTTGATGGATAAAAGTTAATAAGACAGTACTTTCAGAATGGCCTCTACAGGATTTTCACTGTTACCGGCAAGTAGTCGCTTATGCATCGCAATATGTTGCATCACCTGAGTTTGTGCGACTTCTCTATTCATTAAATTTTCAATTTCTGTAGCTAACTTTTGTGGAGTGGCATCGGTCTGGATTAGCTCGGCTATAACTTTCTTACCTGCAATAATATTTGGCAGTGAATAATAGGGAATCTTGACCAATAACTTGGCAATAATATAAGTGAGCCAGTTCAGCTTATAAAAAGTCACCATTGGCCGATGTAATAGCATGGCCTCTAGTGTTGCTGTACCTGAAGCTAGGGCCACAATATCACTGGCATTCATTACCATACGGCCAATTTTGGAGTCAGTGCCGGTGTTTTCTAGCACCTTAACCTGTGCCTTAAACTCAGCAGGATAATTTTTTAATTGTTCTTCAATCTGAACTTTTCTTGCTTCATTTATAGCAGGTAATAAAAATTCAATTTTAGGATATTTCTGATAAATAATCTGTGCAGCATCAAGCACCAAAGGACCTAGACGCTCGACTTCTCCACGACGGCTGCCGGGTAATAGTGCAATATGCTGTCTGGCCGGGTCGAGTCCTAACTGCTGTTTGGCTACAATTAGAGGATTATCTAAAGGTAACTGACTTGCCAAAGGATGTCCTACAAATGCAGCAGAAACCTGATAACGCTCATAAAAAGCTTTTTCGAACGGGAACAGGCAAAGTACCAGATCAATAGACTGCTTGATTCCGTGCACACGGCCCTGACGCCATGCCCACACTGATGGGCTTACATACTGTACCGTTTTTATTTTAAGTTGTTTCTGTTTCAGACTTTTAGAAAGCCGCAAATTAAAATCTGGAGCATCAATTCCAATGAAAATATCTACAGGTTTCTGGCTCCAGCGTTCAACAAGTCCATCACGTACAGCAAACAGCTTTTTCAGATCTTTTAAGACCTCAACAATTCCCATGACTGACAGAATATCCATTGGATAATAGCTCTTAAAGCCTTCTGCCATCATTTGTGGCCCACCAATCCCTTCAAATTCAGCTTCTATCCCCTGCTCGCGAAAACTACGAATCAGCTTGGCACCTAAAGTATCACCAGAAACTTCACCTACCACTATACCAATTTTAAGTTTCCGATTTTCCAAGAGTTTTATCTCCATTATAAGACCAAGCTATTTTAACATAACCCTTTTAGATTTAATCAGGCTCACTGTATCCGCATCTAATTTAATCCGATTACACTCTTTAAAAAATTTAAACTTCCTTTTAGAAATTCAAAAATTATCTAAATAATCTATTGTTTACCAATTGTAAATCACCACAACAAATAATAATATAAATGATAATAATTTTCATTAACTAATATTATGAATTCTCATTTACACGCCAGTTATTTTAAACTTTCTCTCCTTACTCTGGCATTATTAAATGTACAAGCTACTCTTGCAGCAGAGGCTTCAGATACCCAGGCACTTCCTGTTATTCAGCTGCAAGCCAATACTATGAGTAGCCAATCTTCTGAACAAACGCAAGCCTATATAGTCAAGGATTCAAACAGTGCTACCGGGTTAAATCTGAGTATTAAAGAAACTCCACAAACAGTGAATGTGGTAACCCATCAGCAAATTAAAGATTTCAATCTGACCGACGCACGTGATGTTTTAGCAGCAGTACCAGGTGTAGTCGTGTCCAGTCAGGAAACTAACCGTACTACTTACACAGCACGCGGCTTTGATATCAGTAATTACCAGATTGATGGAACAAACCTTCAGTTAACTGGTAGTGATTATCAGAATGGAGATATAGATACATTTTTATATGACCGGATTGAAGTCGTGAAAGGCTCAAATGGCTTAACTTCTTCTACGGGTAATCCCTCTGCAACTGTAAATTACATTCGCAAACGGCCAACTATAGACACCCGGACACAAGGCTCTATCAGTTATGGATCTTGGGACACAGTTCGGGGTGAAGCAGATATCTCAGGCAGTTTAACTTCTGATGATCGTATACGCGGACGAGTAATGCTGGCACAGGAAGCCGGAAACTCCTATCTGGATCATTACAGCCAGGAAAAAACTGTTGCCGGGCTAATTATTGAAGCTGACCTGACAGATCAGACACTCTTAAGCACAGGGTATAACTTTCAGAAAGACCGGCCTAATGGAAACAACTGGGGCGCCCTTCCTATGCTGGATAGTGAGGGGAAATTATTAAACTATAGCCGTAATTATAACCCGATGCCGGACTGGGTACACTGGGATATGGAAAAACAGAATGCTTTTATAGAACTCAAACATCAGTTTAATGATAACTGGAGTATAAAAGCCAGTTATAACTATGCCGAACAAAAAGAAGATGGAACTATGCTGTATTTTACTGGAGTTCCAGATCGGGAAACAGGACAAGGGGTCAGTGAATATCCCTCAGCTTTCATAGAAAAAAACCAAAATCATGATATTGATATCAGTATATTAGGAAAGTATTCGTTATTTGGTCAAACTCATGACCTGATGGCCGGCAGCAGCTGGTCCAAAAATGATGTAAAACAGAACTCAAGATATATTGCAAACCGTAGCAGACCAATTCCTGACTGGTTCAATTATTACAACAATACTTATCCAGACTTTATTGACGATACAAACAATCCGGCTAATCAGGCAGATTATACGCAGGAACAGAAACGTGTTTATGCAGCGACACGTTTACATTTGGGAGATAAGTTAAAAGTCTTGGCGGGTGCTAATTATACTGATGCTACTTCAAAAGGCCAAAATTACGGCGACTCAACCAATTATAGAGATTCGAAGGTGTTGCCTTATGCAGGGATCACTTATGATATTGACCCAACTTATACAGCATACGCAAGTTACAGTACGATTTTTAAACCGACTTCAAAACTTGGTCTAGACAAGCAGATTTTAAAACCTACAGAAGGAAGCTCCTATGAACTTGGTATTAAAGGTTCATGGTTCGATGATCAGCTCATTGTCTCTAGTGCTGTGTTCCGCAACGAATATGACAAATTTCCAGTTTATGAAAAATGGGATCAGGCTAACTTATACAGTCAACAAAATATTAAATCACAAGGTTATGAGTTTAATATTGCCGGTCAGCTAACTGACCAGCTGAATATATCAGCCGGTTATGTACAGCAGAACATGAAAGACCGTAATACTGGAGCAAGAACCCGTACCTTTGTACCTGAACGCACCTTTAATGTACTTACCAGTTACACGGTTCCGCAATTTCCCCAATTAAAAGTAGGCGCAAATCTGGTCTGGCAAGATAAAATCAGCCAGACAGATAAAAGTAATCTGATACAGGACAGTTATGCTTTACTTGATCTAATGGCCAGCTATGAATTAAATGACCATGTCAGTTTTCAGGCCAATGCAAAAAATATTACCAATGAAAAATATTTTAATTCTCTAGAATATGGCCAGACTTATTACGGTGCGCCCGCTAACTATACAGTCGCGGTAAACTTCAAATATTAATAGTAAACAGTTCAGCTCTCTAAAGAGCTGAACTGTTTATTTTATATATAGAAAATGATGAGAAGCAGATTGAATTTTTTACAGAAGACTTATCCATACTGTGCAGCTTTTTATCGAACCCTGCTAGCCTTTATAGCGGGTTATATATTTATGGCCTATCTAGCTTATGATCTAGCTCACTTATTAAGTTTTTATTTTCCAAAAGCCGAATCAATTTACTTGGCGGCAATCACTGCGATTTTACTGTATTTGGTCTTCGTTATTTCGAGTTTTTGCATTAATTGCCTTTGGAAGTTAACCCTGCTGAGTCTCATCAGCTGCGGCTTTTTCTATTTTATTTCGCTTTATACAGGTTAAATTATGCAAAAATCTATCCGGCAATCGATGGCATCTTTGCATTCTTGGACCGGTCTTTTACTAGGCTGGCTATTGTTTGCTATTTTCCTGATGGGTTCTACCGCCTATTACCGCCATAATTTAAATTTATGGATGCAGCCTGCACTGGCTCAGATTCAGGTAAACCAGGCAACAGCATTAAATACTGCATATCAATATTTACAGAACGAAGCATCCGACGCTAAAACCTGGTATCTGGAAATAGCAACTCAAGAAAAGCCGTTTAACAAAATGTACTGGCAGAAACAGGATGGCAGTTATGGTAGTGCTTTATTAAATCCAGCCACTGGTCAGGAATTAAAACTCTCCGGAACCCAAGGCGGTGAGTTTTTCTATCTTTTCCATTTTCAGCTGTTTGGTATTCCGGTACTCATTGGACGTCTGATTGCGTGTTTTGCTGCCCTGATCATGCTGATTGCCCTTATTTCCGGTATTATCACTCATAAAAAAATACTGACTGATTTCTTTACTTTCCGTACTTTTAAAGGCCAGCGTTCCTGGCTTGATTTTCATAATATCTGCTCAGTCATTGCACTCCCCTTTTTTTTAACCATTACTTTTACTGGTCTGGCTATTTTGTTTTATTTATATCTGCCATGGAGCCTTGAAAAATTTTATCCTGAAAACAAATACCAGTACTTTGAAGAAATCAATCAGAAAATTTTAACAAAGGCAGATTATCCAAAACCTGCTGCGATGCTTCCGATCCAACAAGTTCTGGCTATTAGCCAGCAGCAATGGGGTATTACAGATTATGCACGACTAGAGGTTAAGAACCCAAATACTACTTCTGCAAAAATAACTCTGGTTCAGTCTACTGACTATTCGATTACCCGCGATGCACCACAATTAACAGTAAACGGTATAAGTGGCCAGATTATAACTGATACAAAAAACCGTAGCGCAATAGCCACACTTAACTCAGGTGTCTATGGTTTGCATATGGCAACTTTTGCCCAGCCTTTACTACGGTTCGCTTTATTTTTTTCAGGCATACTGGGCTGTTTGATGATTGCCTCTGGTTTATTGTTATGGAGTTTAAAGCGACATCTACAAAACAAGACTCAAGCCTTTCATTTGGGCTTTTATTTGGTAGACCGGTTAAATGTGGCTACTTTTATAGGTCTTCCTACAGCTATGCTGTGTTATCTCTACGCTAACCGTCTTGTAAGCGTCCAGCCAGGTGGCACAAATTATGAAATTTATAGCTTCTTTATCAGCTGGCTGATCCTGTTTATTCTAGCGATAATGACTAAAAAACAATGGTTATGGAAAATACAGCTTGCTATTTTCATATGTCTCGCTTTTAGTCTGCCAATTTATGATCTTTATTACTTGAGTCAGCAAAATTATATTTCAGGATTATCGCACTATTGGAACTTTCTCAGAATTGACCTGATGCTATGGCTATTTGCTTTTTTAGCCTTCTTTATTTATCGCAATATTGAACCGATACAACTTAAAAGCAGCCAGAAGCTTTCTGCCAAAATTATAAGGAATACCCAAGAGGTTAATTCATGACATTGTTATTAGCTTTTTTTATGCTATTTGCCTGCTTTTATGGATTTTATCTTAGCAGTTCAAAGCAGCTTGCCAAGACTCTTAGTTCTAATAAGGCTTTTCTTGTAAAATACCCCTTATTGCTCAGGTTATTTTGCAGCCTTTTATTTATATCAGCAACCTACTTCATTATCCGTAGCTATCATCTATCCATTGGATTTATTAGTGTCTGGATTTTCGCTTCCCCTATTTTATTTTTCATGATCTTGACAATAAATGACTTAAAACCGAATGGGAAATATCAAAGAAGATCATGAAAATGCTTTATTAGCGTATCTATACACCAAAGTCATCATCGAGCTTAGCGTTTTTTTGCATAAGTAAATCATTAATCGTCACAACTGCTTATATGAAAAAGTCATAACATAGACATGTTTTATTATATTGGCATGAGTTAATGGTTGGTCCTCTAGAATTCATTTTGGCTGGTGTACTGGTTGGTTTTTGTGTAGGTATTACAGGTGTAGGTGGTGGTTCATTAATGACACCTATTTTAATCAGCTTGTTCAGGATCGAACCCCATATTGCGATTGGTACCGATTTGCTCTACGCAGCAATTTCAAAATTCTGCGGCTCACTGGTCCATGCCAGAAAATTAAATATTGTCTGGCCCATAGTTCTCTGGCTGGCATTGGGGAGTATTCCAGCATCTTTTGCGACCCATTGGGTGCTTGAGCACTATCTGAGCCAGTCCACTCACTATAAAGCTGTCCTTACCACAGTTTTAGGGTTTATGCTGACTCTGACTGGTATTTCAATTATTTTCCGTGCGCAGATTGAAAAATTCTTTAGCCGTTTTCGTAAACCTGAAGTTTCTGGTCAGGAACAAGCGCTGTTTGCTAATCCGCGCCGCCGCTTTTATATTTTATTTATGGGTATCGTACTGGGTATATTTGTTACCCTCTCTTCGGTAGGTGCTGGCGCTTTTGGCATTATGGCATTGATTCTTATGTTCCCTAATTTGCCAATGATCCGGATTATTGGTTCCGATGTAGTTCATGCAGTATTGCTAACACTGGTTGCAGGCTTAGGCCACATGAGTTCGGGAAATGTCGATTTCACTCTATTAATGTGGTTACTGGTCGGTTCCATTCCAGCCATTATCGTTGGTACATTAATCAGCTCACGGTTACCTGAACGTATTATTCGCAAGATTCTGGGAATTACCCTGTTTGCTTTAGGTATCAACTTTATGTTGCATCCGGTTAAAGCCAAACCAGTAACTACTTCAGAAAGCGCAGTCATTAGTACTGTTGAAAAAACACACAAGATATAATTAATTCGTAAAATGAATTGCTTTTTCAGGCTTTAACAGAGTTTTTGTATAGCAATTCATCACTTAAATCATGTTATATTCAAGTAACTATAACCACTTCTGTATGAACAATCACCAGTGACGGCAATGAATACACTACAGTCTAAAACAGTATCCCCTTCAGATATCAGTGATGTAAATGTGAAAAGCATTCAACCACTTGTAACTCCTGCAACACTGAAAGAAGAACTTCCTTTAAGTGAAACGGCTTATCAAACCGTCATGAAAGGCCGTGAAACTATACGTAATATTTTAGATGGTATTGATAAACGCCTGTTTGTCGTGATTGGGCCTTGTTCAATTCATGATACGGTAGCTGCACATGAATATGCTGACCGCTTAAAAGTCTTGAGTGAAAAAGTTCAGGATACTCTTTATATCGTTATGCGTGTTTATTTTGAGAAACCACGTACTACTGTAGGCTGGAAAGGTCTGATTAATGACCCGGACATGGATGACTCCTTTAATATTGAAAAGGGTCTTCGTATTGGCCGCCAGCTGTTACTTGAACTTAATGAAAAAGGTTTACCTTGTGCAACAGAGGCCCTTGATCCGAACTCGCCACAATACTATCAAGACCTGATTTCGTGGTCTGCTATCGGTGCACGTACTACAGAAAGCCAGACCCATCGTGAAATGTCTTCCGGCTTGTCTTCACCTGTAGGTTTTAAAAATGGTACTGACGGCGGCCTGACAGTAGCTACCAATGCCATGCAGTCAGTTAAACATGGGCATAGCTTTCTGGGCCTGAATGAGAATGGCCAGGTTTCTATTATCCGTACTGCAGGTAATGCTTATGCACATGTAGTACTGCGAGGTGGTAATGGCAAGCCGAACTATGATGCTGGTGCTGTGGCTGATGCGGAAATGACTTTAGCTAAAGCCAAGGTTAGTAACAAGATTATGATTGATGCCAGTCATGCCAACTCGAACAAAGATCCGTATTTGCAACCGTTGGTTTTAAAAAATGTGACTGAGCAAATTATTGATGGGAACAAGTCAATTGTCGGTGTTATGGTCGAGAGTCATCTCAAGGGTGGCCGCCAAGATATTCCTGCGAAACTGGATGACCTTGAATATGGCAAGTCAGTCACAGACGGCTGTATAGACTGGGAAACTACCGAAAAGACCTTACTTGCCATGCATGAAGCATTAAAAGACGTTTTACCAAATCGTTAAACATTGAGACGCCATCATCATGATGGCGTTTTTTATATAGGATTTGTACCATATGAATGAACTAGAATATGCTTTAAGCCAGATCCCATATTTTGATTATGTTCATGAGCGCCTGTTTTGCTCAGGTCAGTTGACTGCAGAAAATCTCGAACAAATCAAGGCTTATGGTTGCTCGACCATTATTAATCTTGCCTCTAGTAAAGCTGAAATGGCACTTAGAAATGAAGATCAGTTGTGCCTGGACCTTGACCTCAACTATATTCACATTCCTTTAGATAATGAACGCCCTTCAGCCAATCAGGCTATTCTGGTTCTAGAGCTGATTAATCACTTGGTCTGTGAGCAGATAGTGTGGCTGCACTGTGCTGATAACCGGCAATGTAGTGTGCTCATGTACTTATATCGACAATACTTTATGAATATAGATATGCCTACAGCACAAGAGTATTTGCACAGAATCTGGGAACCCGATGATACCTGGACCGGATTAATTCATGCGGTTGCCTTACAACTTCAAGGCCGCAAAGCAACACGCGAACTGGAACAGTCACTAATGCAGGTTCGTCAGTTTGAGTAAAGTAAAAGTAAAACTGTAGCAGTCGCCAAAATGCCTTCCTGACGGCCAGTAAATCCCAGCTTCTCAGTAGTTGTAGCTTTTACACTAATTTGTGAAATATCTGCATTGAGTACCTCAGCAATGCTCTGCCGCATTTCAAGATTATATTTGGCCAGTTTCGGGCGCTCACAGGCTACGGTAATATCAGCATTACCCAGCATATAACCTTCCTTTAAAATTAAATCATATACATGCTTGAGTAATATCCGGCTATCCGCACCTTTGAATTCATCGTCAGTATCCGGAAAATGCTGTCCAATATCTCCTAGTGCCAGTGCCCCCAGTAGAGCATCAGCTAATGCATGTAAAACTACATCGCCATCTGAATGAGCTTTTAAACCATGAGTATGTGGAATCCTGACACCTGCCAGATGAACAAATTCACCCTCTTCAAATGCATGCACATCAATGCCTTGGCCGATACGGAACTGCGGTCTTAACATGACTGTTTCCTTATAAATAAATCTTAGATCAGTTGTATTTTAGCTTGTGATTTCGCTATATTACGTAAGCAAACTCTATAGCAAAAGTATAAGCGATCATGTTATTGAATACCGAGTTTCCTCACATTAAAATAATAGGATCATTATTTGTAGCGACCTGTTTATGGTCATCAATGGCCGTAGCTCAAGCGTTACAGTGTACATCTGATATTACTGCGCCTGCTTTAAAGCGTATTTGCTCAGATAAGTTCGACTCCGAACGTCAAATGCTAAATAATAAATATCTTACAGCCTACCTGATTACTGATGCTCCGGTCCGTTTACTTCAAGACACACATCTGACTTGGCTAAATCGTATGCAACAGTGTAAAAGTAATGACTGTTTTAAACAGCAGTTCGAACTGCGTATGGATGATCTGGACATTTATACTTCAATGAATCAGAGTTTAACCCAGCATTATTTAAAATATGAAAATGGCTTAATTGCGAAACAGCCTGTACATTTACAGGTACACCAACTCTCTAAAGACAGAATCAAGATTGAGGGAATTGCATACCGCAACCCGAATAATCGTAAAGAGACCCAAAACATTGCTTTTCTCGCTTACACCACTCCCGAGAACAAGCAGGAAATTATCGATAATGAACATGATTGTAAATATAATTTTAACTTTCAGAAAGCCTTGCTTACAGTAAGTTCACAGCAGAAAGGTTGTGAGCGATTCAACGGTATTTACCGTTTATACGACTAAACTTTGTAATTTCAGATTAATACTTAAATAAAAAAGCCCGGACTACTGAGACCGGACTTTATATTTCTAAAACTTATTAATCAATAGGCATTTCTGAAGCGCGACAGATTTCTGCACACTGCTCGCAGGCCTTAGCACAATGCTGGCAATGCTGATCTTCATGTGAACCACATTCTTCAGCACAACGTTCACATGCCTGAGCACATAGCGCCATCACATTGTCTAAAAGTGCCGAGCCTCTGATTTCATAGCTGATACAAAGACGGCATAGCTCCACACAATCTAAACAGCGACGGATACATTCACGCATCATGCCTACCATTTCTTCCTGCAAGCATTCTGCTGCACAGGTTTGACAAGCGATAATACATTCAGTACAGGCCCGAATTGAAGCAGAGGCCTGTGAATAAACCGGATTAGTCATTGTTTCATCTTGTTGTATTGGCACTTTCCACCTCATTCACTATTTATGAGCCTTTTAAGTATTTCAGGAATGCAGAAAAGGTAGAACCATCTACAGGTAATGAATTGTGCCTTTTTTTAAACAATGGGTAAGCTTATGAAATATTCAGCTGTAGTATCAAAATTTAAGAATAAAAATTAATCCATTGAATATAAATATAATAATACTAAGAAGAAGCTGTATTTTGAGATTCAATAATCAGCTTGGCCAGCTCAAGATCATCCGGATAAGTAATTTTTATATTGTCCGAACGCCCCATTACTACTTGAACAGGATATCCGGCATGTTCAATTGCACTGGCTTCATCAGTAATTGTGATCTGGTCGGCCAATGCTTTTTCAATCGCAGCTTTAAGCAATCCTAGTCTGGCAAGCTGTGGAGTCTGGGCTTGCCATAAGCATTCACGGCTTACTGTTCTGGTAATTTGCTGTTTATCAGATACCAGTTTTAAAGTATCCCGTACAGCTATAGCAAGAATAGCGCTACAGTTCTGTTTGATAGCGTTCTCAACCAGATTTTGCAAGCTGCTGAACTGGACACAGGGACGCGCTGCATCATGTACCAGTATCAGATCATCTTCATCAGCAATATTACTTAGATAATGGAGAGCATTGAGTACCGAATGCACCCTTTCTTGCCCACCCAGACAAAAGTGAGCTTTCTCAGCCTTTACTAAAGGTAAAGTTCGAGCAACATCATCATGTGCACTAACTGCAAGTACATATCCGGCTAAATCTAGCTGATTTAACCGGCTAACCGTGTGTTCGAGTACAGTTTGCTGCCCAATTAACTGGTATTGTTTAAGTTCATGTTTAGAAAAACGGCTGCCTGAGCCAGCAGCAGGAATTACCGCCCAGAGTTTAGGGTATTTCGGTAACAGGATCTGGTTCTGACTCATTGGTTCTTAAATCAACCTTGGCATTAGGATCAATATAAATGGGTTTATATTGAGTACTGATTGTACTCATCTGTACAAAAGTTTCATGGGGCTTGATCAGACCGAGGTCTAAACGTGCATGTTCCTCAATGGCTTCAATACCATGTTTGAGGTCATACACTTCCGCTGCTAAAATGCGATTTCGCTCTTTTAATTCTTGATTAATATCAGCTTGTTGTTGGATTTGCTGAGTCAGAGTCTGATGAGGGAAATAGCCCCCCTCACCAAACCAGAAGCGGTACTGCAGCACGACAATCATAATGATTGCCAGTGCTAGCAATACTTTGCTCGAAATTGAACCGAAAACTTCTTTCATAAAAGCCATGAAAAGTTAGTTCAATCCTTTAAATTCAGCTTTACCACGGTAAACTGCTTTAGTAATTTCTTCAATACGTAGTAATTGATTATATTTTGCTACGCGGTCAGAACGGCAAAGTGAACCGGTTTTAATCTGGCCCGCTGCTGTACCTACGGCAAGATCTGCAATAGTAGAATCTTCAGTTTCCCCTGAACGGTGAGAAATTACAGTCGAGTAACCATTTGCTTTAGCAAGATAGATTGCGTCGAGTGTTTCGGTCAAAGTACCGATCTGGTTATATTTGATAAGGATAGAGTTAGCAACCTTCCCATTAATACCACGCTGTAGTATCTTCGGATTGGTTACAAACAGGTCATCACCTACTAACTGAATCTTGTCACCAAGAATAGAAGTCAGGTAAGACCAGCCTTCCCAGTCAGACTCGTCCAGGCCATCTTCAATCGAGATAATTGGATACTGATTTACCAGACCTGCAAGATAGTCAGCAAACTGGTTGCTGGTGAATGCCTTATTGCCCTCACCTGCAAGGATATATTGACCATCTTTATAGAATTCTGAAGATGCACAGTCCAGCGCCAGCATAATATCAGAACCAGCTTTATAGCCAGTTTGCTCAATTGCTGAAAGAATTACAGTGATTGCTTCTTCATTTGAACGAAGGTTTGGTGCAAAACCACCTTCATCACCTACTGCAGTATTTAAGCCTTGTTTCTTTAAAACTGATTTTAAAGAATGAAAAATTTCTGCACCAGCACGCAGGCTCTCAGCAAATGAGGTAAAGCCCACAGGTTCAATCATGAATTCCTGAATATCAACAGTGTTATCTGCATGAGCGCCACCATTTAAGATATTCATCATTGGAACAGGCATAGTCAAAGTTTTCTGGCCACGCAGGTCTGCAATGTATTGGAAAAGAGGAATTTTCTTTTCATCAGCAGCAGCACGGGCAGCGGCTAAAGATACAGCCAGAGTTGCGTTAGCACCTAGTTTTTCTTTATTTTCAGTACCATCTAAAGCGATCATTGTATTATCAATGTCTTTTTGTTCGAATACTGATTTACCCAATAAAGCATCACGGATTAAAGTATTAACATTATTAACCGCAGTTTGAACGCCTTTGCCCAAATAGCGTGCTTTATCGCCATCACGCAGTTCTAAAGCTTCACGAGAACCAGTTGAAGCACCAGATGGTGCACATGCACGGCCAACTACGCCGGATTCCAAGATTACATCAGCTTCGATGGTTGGGTTACCACGAGAGTCCAAAATTTCACGTGCACGGATGTCAACGATTTGGCTCATGAACAATTCCTCAGTTGAATGAATAACAAGATGCAAGCAGCAGCATCAATGGGTATCTAATTTTTTGAATCCTTTAACCAAAGTATCCAATTCTTTTAATTGTGCTAAAAATGGCTCTAGCTGGTTCAGACGCAACGCACATGGCCCATCACATTTGGCCAGTTCCGGGTCAGGATGTGCTTCCAGGAATAAACCCGCAAGTCCTGTAGCCATACCAGCACGTGCCAATGTGGCAATCTGGGCACGACGGCCGCCCGCAGAATCGGCACGGCCCCCTGGCGTTTGCAAGGCATGGGTTACATCAAAAAATACTGGAACATTCATTTCTTTCATAATGTCGAAGCCCAGCATATCAACCACAAGGTTGTTATAACCAAAAGCTGAACCACGTTCGCACAAGATCAGTTTGTCATTGCCGGCTTCCAGACATTTATGCAGAATATGACGCATCTCATGGGGTGCAAGAAACTGGGCTTTTTTAATGTTGATAATAGCTTGGGTTTTTGCCATAGCTTCAACTAGATCCGTCTGACGGCTCAGGAAAGCCGGCAGCTGGATAATGTCGGCAACTTCTGCAACAGGAGCCGCCTGATACGGCTCATGCACATCAGTGATGATCGGAACATTAAAGTGTTTTTTAATGTCACCTAACCACTCGATCCCTTTTTCCAGGCCCGGTCCACGAAAAGAATTCAGGCTTGAACGATTCGCCTTATCAAAACTGGCTTTAAAGACATATGGGATATCCAGACGTTTACAGATATCGACATAGGTTTCGGCAATTTCGAAAGCAAGATCTTTGGATTCAAGTACATTCATACCGCCGAATAATACAAACGGCAAATGATTTGCCATTTGTATATCGCCTAAACGTACAATTTCTTGTGGTTTTAGTAGTGCCATTTAAACTTCCTGGTTTATTTCCTGAACAGTCTTATTTACGCTTCTGATACTGCTGTTTCGCAGCCCCGATAAAGCTAGCAAATAATGGATGACCATCACGTGGTGAACTTGTAAATTCCGGATGGAATTGTACTGCAATAAACCAAGGATGCTCAGGGATTTCAACAGTTTCTACTAAATGCTGTAGTGCAGAATAGCCTGAGATTTTCATACCCGCCGCTTCAATCTGAGCAATAAAGTGATCGTTCACTTCATAGCGATGACGATGACGCTCGCTAATTTCAGCTGCAGCATAAATATCACGGATTTTAGTTCCTGCAACCAGTTCAGACTTTTGAGCACCTAAACGCATGGTGCCACCAAGATCAGATTCAAGACTACGCTGCTGAAGTTCACCACGTTCATCTAACCATTCAGTAATCAGGCCAATAAGCGGGGCTTTAGTTGAACGGTTAAATTCTGTAGAAGTTGCATCAGCAATATTGGCAACGTGACGCGCAAACTCGATCACTGCAAGCTGCATACCCAAGCAGATACCGAAGAATGGAATCTGGTTTTCACGGGCATACTGAATGGCTTTCATTTTTCCTTCAGTACCACGCTCACCAAAACCGCCCGGAACTAAAATGGCATCAGCGGTGGCAAGCACTTCATTCACATCTTCAGCTTCAAGCTTTTCAGCATCTACATAGTCAATCTGTACTTTAACGCGATTTTGGATACCCGCATGAAGTAATGCTTCATTCACAGATTTATAAGCATCTGGAAGTTCAACATATTTACCAACCATGGCAACACGAACAGTAAATTCCGGATTCAGTAAAGCTTCAACTACGTTATCCCAGTCAGTCAGGTCTGCTTCTGGAAGATCGTTATAACCGAAACGTTCACAGATCAGGTCATCTACATTCTGTTCATAGAAGTTACGTGGAATCTGATAGATAGAACGTGCATCTTTGCACACTACAACTGCACGTGCTTCAACGTTAGTGAAGAGTGCAATTTTACGTTTGGTGTCAGCATCTACATCATGTTCGGTACGACAGATCAGAATATCGGGCTGAATGCCGATAGACAGCAATTCTTTTACAGAATGCTGGGTCGGTTTGGTTTTAAGCTCTGCTGCAGACTTAATATAAGGCAGCAGTGTCAGATGCATGAGCATGGTACGCTTATGACCAAGCTCGACCATTAATTGACGCACTGACTCCATAAATGGTAGTGATTCGATATCACCCACCGTACCGCCAATCTCAACAATTGCTACGTCATAACCTTCACCTGCACGGAGTACACGTTCTTTAATATTGTCAGTAATATGCGGAATTACCTGAACCGTACCACCCAGGTAGTCACCACGGCGTTCTTTATTTAGAACATCCTGATAAACACGTCCTGAAGTGAAGTTATTCAGTTTGGTCATTTTTGCACGACGCAGGAAACGCTCGTAATAGCCCAGATCAAGGTCAGTTTCAGCCCCATCCTCTGTAACAAAAACTTCACCATGCTGGAATGGGCTCATAGTGCCTGGATCGACATTGATGTATGGATCCATTTTGACCATGGTGACTTTTAAACCACGAGCCTCTAAAAGTGCTGCTACTGAAGCTGCTGAAATACCTTTACCTAGTGATGAAACCACACCACCAGTCACGAAAATAAAATGGGTCATTGAGTTTCTCGTACAATCGAGCCGAATTCGGCCTGCAATGTTGCGCAATTTTACTTTACTCGGCACCTATAAAGCAAAGTCATTCCGCATCAATTCATAGAACAATAAACAACTGGTTATTCTATCAGCATTTTCGATAAAAAATTAGGCGTAATGTGCATGATTTTTCTGACAGCTTTTACTGTTATAATAGCTTGGTCTCTTTTAAGTCCTGATTTATGCAATTATGAATAAGAAACTTTTGATTTGTGGTGCGATCGCAACAGGTTTGTTCCTCACCGCGTGTGTAAAAAAAGAAGCGCCAAAGGAAGAGGAGCAAGAACAGGTTGAAGTAGTTGAACAACAATCTGTAGCACCTGCACAAATTGAACCTCTAGAACCGGTTGAAGCTGAACCTGAAATTCCCGAGACAGTTGAAATTGTTCGTGAAGAAACGCCAAATACCACAACCGAAATTCGCCGCGAATATCGTGAACCTGCACCAGTTGAACCGAGACCCGAGCCTAAACCTGAGCCACAAAAGCCAGAGCCTAAGCCAGCTCCAGCACCAAAAGCAGACAGTACCGCCAGCCAGCAGAAATCCAGTTCAGATTCACAGAGCGAAGATGATGCTGTTGCAGCTGCTATTGCGGCTGCCTCACCTGCTCTTGAAAACTAAACAATCCGTTCTTCTGTTCAGTCAGAACAGTAAAAACCCGGTAAATATACCGGGTTTTTTATTAATGAAATGATGAGTTGAAGACTTTGATTTAAATAGATGGCTTTTTCACCCAAGCACTAGGATGCTGAGAAAAACCAATTTTGGGGTAGTAAGTAACAGCCTGTGGAGCTGCAAGTAAAGTCAATGTACATTCCGGTTGTAATTGCTGTTCTGTTATTTCAATGAGCTTTTTTTCCAATACCCTCTTTTTGAAATCTTACTGTCACTGCCAGATCAGCGAGATAACAGCAAAAATAAAAATCTGTAACCGATCTTGCTATACCTACTAATTCTTGTTTATACCATGCTGAGATGACCAGATTTGAATGCTGTAGCATGCCTGTGATCAGGTCTGCATTCTGGATGGGTCGTCTTGGACCTAATGAAGTTTTCTGTAAAAGGTCAATATACTGCTGCGTACTAACAGGTTCATTTATCAGGTAATGAATCGGTTCAGACATGATATTTTATCTCTTTTATGTTCCTATATTTTAAAGCCCCTTCTGTTTTATGGTTATGGAAGAGGCCAGCTATTTCAGGTTTTTATCATGTTATCTGTTTTAAGCAGACTATTCTTAGTTTACTGAAGCCAGTTTATGTTGTGCAATCAGGTAGTCTGCCATTAAACGTGCCGCCCATGAACGTGTACGGGTAATGCCTTCATAAAATCCGCAGTGGCTGCCTTTACGAGTTGTAATCACCATAATATTTGGCATCTGTATAATCATTTCTTTATATGGCTCAAAATTATCAATATGGCAAACCGGATCATCTTCAGCATTTAAAATCATTAGAGGAATCTGGATATTGTCCATGACATAAACAGGATTGGTTGCCTGATTATAACTTTCAAAGTCTTTATAACCTGCCAGTTCAAAGTAACAGCTCTGAAAGTCAGCCAGACTTTTAACAGCAAGTACTTTCGGCAATGACCCTGTATTTTTCCAAGCGTCCTGATAAGGATGAATAAATGATTTAAACAGTTTCTTTGTCATGGCCTTACTATAAAACGGGTGCACCTTCTGAAAACCAATTTCGGTATTATAGCCCGGACAAAAGGCGAAGGCGGCCTTAAATGGGGTATGATGACCTTCCTCTCCCAGATAGCGTACCAACAGGCCAGTTCCTGCAGAAGAGCCTACGCCATACAATACAGATTCAGGAAATTTGCTCTGTATATGAATGAGCTGTTCACGCAGGTCATCAGTTGAACCAAACAGACAGATTTTCGGTACAGTCATTGGCAATTTGGCATGGCCACGGCGCAAACATAGCGCAATACGCCAGCCTGTATAGTGATGTAAATCACGTACCAGCTCGCTCATACTTTGTGGTGAGCCGGTAATCGTATGCATTAATACAATAGTGGGTACATCAGCCGGAAGTTGTTCGCCATACCAGGCAATACCGGTAGTCCCACCATCCTGCATGGTTAATGGCTCAATTCTGTCATACTTGAGCTTAATACGTCTTTTTTTGAACAGGTCAAAATATAGCAAGTGTGCATGCTGGTTCGCTAACCACGGTGTTGGCCGATACTTTTCCTTAAGCTGTGGCAAGTGCTCCAGTACCTGCTGGACTTTACCATTCGGGTCAAAGTAGAGTTTAGGCTGTTCAGCGCCTGTAACCTGATCCAATAGTTCTCGTGTCAGGGCAGTCAGCTTTTTTACCATCATTTGATTTAACTCTCGGTATATTTCTAAAGTATGAAGAATGAATTTTAAGTAAGCTTAATGGGCGGGAGGCATAAATGCTGCCATGCGCTGTCCCATTTGTGCAGCTAACGCTTCGAGACCACTTTTTGGCCGGATCATGACTTCAAAATCAATAATTTTGCCCTGCTCATTAAAACGGATCATATCGATTCCTTTTAACTGTTTTTCTCCGACATGAGCAGAAAACTCTAACACTACATTGTGACTATCTTCTGTGTAGAATTCTCGGTGATAAGTAAATTCCTCAAATATTTCAATGACATTAGTTAATATAAAACGAACGACTGTTTTACCTTCATACGGGTTGAATGCAACAGGTGACCGAAAAATCACCTGTTCATCTAAAAGTTCGTCCAGAACAGTCATATCACGGCTGCAAAGCATTTGGTGCCAAGCCTGTATGGCTTGTTGAGTAGTGGTCAGGGTCATCAGTTTTATCTCTTTAACTATTTATTGTTTTAAAGTTGAAAGTGGACAGACGGTATTAACAGGCCGCCTGCCCTATATAAAAACCTAAATAATGGCTGCCAGTTCAGCGCCCTGACGGATGGCGCGTTTAGCATCCAGCTCACCCGCTTCTCTTGCGCCTCCTATTAGATGCACACGTTTTCCGTCAGCTTGCAGCTGTTCGAACATGGCAGTATAAGATTCCTGTCCGGCGCAGATTACAACGTTATCCACTTCCAGTAGTATAGGTTTGCCGTCCACCGTAATATGCAAACCCTGATCATCAATTTTTTCATAATTTACACCAGACATCATTTGCACATGCTTATGTTTTAGGCCAGTGCGATGTATCCAGCCTGTGGTTTTACCCAGATTTGCACCTACAGCCTTTTGCTTGCGCTGTAACAGGTAGACTTCACGCAGTGAGGGTTCAATTTTAGGCTGTTTCAAGCCTCCCGTATGATGATAAGTCGTATCGATTCCCCACTCATCATAAAATTTTTCAGGATTCAAGCTGGCACTTTCCCCTTCATGTGTAAGGTACTCTGCTGTATCAAAACCAATACCACCTGCTCCGATAATTGCAACCCGCTTTCCAACAGGCAGGCGTTCTTTAAGCACTTCCAGATAGCTTAACGCTTTAGGATGATTCGCACCTTCAATTTCCAAGTGGCGTGGTGTTACACCTGTTGCAATCACAATATCATCAAAATTGGCCTGGCTTAGCTCTTCATAAGTCGCCAAATGATTCAAATGTAGCTGGATATTTGGCTGTAATTCAATCTGGCGCTGAAAGTAGCGAATAGTTTCATAAAACTCTTCCTTGCCCGGAATAGTCTTGGCAATATTGAATTGTCCACCAATCTGGTTACTGCTTTCAAAAATCTTGACCTGATGACCACGGCTGGCTGCATAAATTGCAAAACTTAAACCTGCCGGCCCTGCACCTATCACAGCAATCTGTTTCGGTGATCCAGATTCTTTAAAAATCAGTTCAGTTTCATGGCATGCGCGCGGATTAACCAGACAGGAAGCAATTTTCATAGAGAAAATATGGTCAAGACATGCCTGATTACACGCAATACAGGTATTAATCTCGTCACTGCGGCCTTCACGGGCTTTTAAAACAAACTCGGCATCGGCCAGCATTGGACGTGCCATCGAAATCATATCTGCCTGTCCGGAAGACAGGACATATTCTGCCATTTCCGGGGTATTAATACGGTTAGATGTGATCAGTGGCAGCTTCACTTCACCTTTCAACTTTTCAGTCACCCAGGTAAATGCAGCACGTGGAACCTTAGTGGCGATAGTTGGAATACGTGCCTCATGCCAGCCGATACCAGTATTAATAATTGTCGCGCCAGCTTTTTCAATTTCTTTAGCCAGATAAACAACTTCGTCCAGTGTAGAACCGCCTTCTACCAGGTCCAGCATCGATAGACGGTAAATAATAATAAAATTCTCTCCGACTGCTTCACGGGTACGCTTGACGATTTCAATCGGAAAACGGATACGCTGCTCATAACTTCCGCCCCATTCATCATCACGATGGTTGGTGCGGGCAGCAATAAATTCATTGATCAGATAGCCTTCTGAGCCCATGATTTCCACACCGTCATAACCGGCATATTGTGCCATCTGTGCACAATTTACAAAGTCACTGACAGTTTGCCAGACTTCAGCCGAGCTTAATTCTTTGGGCTTACTCGGATTAATCGGGGCCTGAATCGCAGAAGGTGCAACCGGATCAGCCTGATAGGAATAACGTCCGGTATGTAAAATCTGCATGGCTATCTTACCGCCAGCATCATGAACAGCCTGAGTAATAATCTTGTGCTTTTCTGCTTCAGCAATAGAGTCAAGTTTAGAACCGCCAGCAAAGGTTACACCTGCATCATTAGGTGCAATACCGCCAGTCACAATCAGCCCTACCTCACCACGCGCACGTTCGGCATAAAATGCTGCCATCCGCTCGTATCCTTGTGGAGCTTCTTCTAGGCCCACGTGCATTGAACCCATCAATACACGGTTTTTTAATGTAGTAAACCCGAGGTCTAAAGGGGCAAGTAAGTGTGGATAGTACGACATTTTTTCTCCTTGGCTCGCTATCTTTGCTAGCTTATGCAACTTATTGCATAACTTATAATAGATATTCTTTTTTTATGCAACATGTTGCATAATGTCTGAAGCGTCATTTTTAAAGTTGCGGAATTCACCGATGTCTCTTGCCCATGTATTATTGACCAGTTTACTGGAAAGACCGAGTACCGGGTTTGAACTGGCACGCCGTTTTGACCGTTCTATGGGCTTTTTCTGGAATGCAACACACCAGCAGATTTACCGTGAACTAAGCGGTATGCTGAAAAAGGGCTGGATTTCTACAGTTGAAGAAGCACCCAGCCAAAGTAGAAAGAAAACCTATCAGGTTGAACAGGCAGGCCGTATTGAACTGGCCAAATGGATGATGGAACAAAGTCCGCCCGCCCAGTTACGGGAAGAGTTGATGGTACGTCTGCGTGCAGAAGCCCAGTTGGGTGGAAATATTGTACTACCCGAATTGCAGCGACATCTGGAATTACACCAGAATAATCTAAAACTCTACCAGAATATTTATGCGAAGGACTTTGCTGGAAGTGCGACCACTGACCGTACTTTATATATTCATAAAATGATTTTGCAGCTGGGTATTGATCTGGAAATTCACTGGATCAAATGGCTTGAAGAAGTTATTCCTGCATTGGAAAAGTTCTAGCACTGAGGAGTTAATCATGCCACTTTACCGCATGCCTGATGGAGAAAACCTGTATGTGCGCCGGATTGGTCGCGGTCAGCCTGTACTGGTATTATCTGGTCTTGGAATGCAAAGCTGGCAATGGTTACCTTTTATTGCACGCAGCCTGAACCACTTTGAGTTTATTATTCCAGACTGGCGCGGTTTTGGGAGTTCTCGAAACTGCGCCATTCCTCAATCCTTAGATGCAATTTCCAGTCACTGGCAGGATGTTTCCAGACTGATTAACCAGTTGCAGCTGGATAATTTTATTTTGATTGCCTATTCAATGGGCGCCACTACAGCGATGCATGGTATGCACTATGCAAACCTGGGCAACAAGTTAAAGGCCTATTTACATATTGACCAGACGCCAAAAATTCTGGCAGATGAGAACTGGAAATATGGCCTGCTGGGTGAAAAGCATACAGAATGTAAGCTGTTATTGCGCCAGCTGCTTGACACTCTCTCTGGGCAATCCGATATACACAGCACCAGTCAGCTGGAAACACATACACGTACTGAACTGCTTCAGCTTTGGTACAGGTTTGTATCTTTACAGGGGAATAGCAGATTTTCTTCCCTGCTGTTTCATACCGCACTTAAAAAACCGAAACTGCAAAAATATCTGTTACCTCTTCAACGACTGGACTACCTGCGCTGGTATCTGGAAAGTTATTTGTACCATACTGAAGATTATCGCGAAGCACTGTCACAACTTGAATGTCCAGTAACTTTTTTTATTGGGCAGAATTCCAGCTTATATGCGGCAGAAGGACAAATGATCATTGCTAAAAGCCTGAAAAATGCTCACCCTGTTTATTTTGAGCATTCGGGTCATACGCCGCTTTTAAGTGAACCGGTTAAATTCACTCATGAGCTGCGACAATTTTTATTGGCTCAGATTCCTTAACCTGTTTGGTTTTTATAATTAAAATAAGGCACGGTCATATTTGATCGCTTCCAGATCGTAAACCTGATAAATACAGTCGAAGAGTGACCGGATGTTTTCCGTTTCGTCCATATTTCGAATAGTCAGAAAAATCGGGCTTTTTGCTGCCTCATCCAGTAAAGGCACATAATTTAAATGTGGAAAACGGATAGTATTGGCACTCTCAGGAATAATACAAATGCCCTCACCCGCAGCAACCAGTCCTAAAGCTAGCTGAATTTCACGAACTTCCTTAATGTTTCTAGGCTCCAGACCATGCTCAGAAAATAACGTGGTGATCTGTGTAGAAAAATTAGGTTTAGCCGTGTTTGGATAGCAAAACAGGTCTTCATCAACAATATCGGCCAGATATATACCTTCAATATGCTGTGCAATCGGATGGCTTGAATGTGCAGCGACCATTAGACGTTCTTCACGCAGTAAAATCCGGTGAACTGCCGGATCACTGATTCTCAGCCGTCCAAAGCCGACATCAATCCGACCTTCTTTTAGTGCCTGAATCTGGTCTCTGGTGCTCATCTCTACCAGTTGAATATTTAAATGGGGATGCTGCTGACGATATAAATAAATAATTCGCGGTAATAAACCGAATAAAAGTGAGCCTACAAACCCCATGGTAATACTGCGCTCAACCAAGCCTATACGCTTGGTCATCGATTTAACTTCTTCAGCATTCGACAAAAGTTTAACGGCATGCTGGTAAAAAAATTGACCGGCTGGGGTAGTCTGTAATGGCCGGCTGCCCCGTTCAAATAACTGGATACCCAGTTCACTTTCAAGGTTTTGTATTTGCCGGCTCAGCGGAGGCTGGGCAATAAATAGTTTTTCTGCAGCCTTGGTAAAACTCTGTTCTTCTACCACTGCCACAAAATAGCGTAAATGTCTCAGTTCCATGAGTCTTCCATACCTTTAAGATATATTAAAATGCAAATTCAGTCTTAGACACATTTTAATCATTCTTTTAAGGTATACACAAGAGATAAGTCAGCATAGATTTTCAATAATGTATAAATCTGTAGAAACATTACTCGTCGATATTCCGACCATACGTCCACATAAACTTTCTGTGGCAACCATGCAGACTCAGACCCTGGTTCTGGTGAAAATTACTGCAACAGATGGAACTGTAGGTTGGGGTGAAGCCACTACTATTGGTGGACTCAGCTATGGTGAAGAAAGCCCAGAAAGTGTTAAAGCCAACATTGACACTTACTTCGCGCCTCTGCTCTCCTCCGTTCAGAACCAGAACATTGCACAGATCTCAAAACTGATCCGCAAGACCATTAATGGTAACCGTTTTGCCAAATGTGCAATTCAGACTGCACTGCTGGACATACAGGCCAAACGCCTGAGCCTACCATTAAGTGAAATTCTGGGCGGTCGTTTACGTGACCGTTTGCCAGTACTCTGGACACTGGCTTCTGGTGATACAGACAAAGATATTGCCGAAGCTAAAAAAATGATTGAGCTGAAGCGCCATAATACTTTCAAACTGAAAATTGGCGCACGTCCATTACAGGAAGATGTTGATCATGTTATTGCCATCAAGAAAGCTCTGGGGCCTGAGGTCAGTATTCGTGTAGATATCAATCGTGCCTGGACAGAACTGGAATGTATTCGCGGAATCCAGCAGCTACAGGACGGTGGAATTGACCTGATTGAACAGCCTTGTGCTATCCAGAATACCGATGCTCTTGCCCGTCTGACCCAGCGTTTCGAAGTAGCAATTATGGCTGATGAAGCCTTAACCGGGCCGGACAGTGCTTTCCGTATTGCACAAAAGCATGGCGCCGATGTATTCGCAGTCAAAGTCGAACAGTCTGGTGGACTGATTGAAGCTTGTGATGTGGCCAAGATTGCCTGTCTTGCAGGAATCGACCTGTACGGTGGCACCATGCTTGAAGGCCCGGTCGGTACCATTGCCTCTGCTCATGCCTTTTCTACCTTTGAAAATCTGGCATTCGGCACAGAACTCTTTGGCCCACTTCTTCTGACCCAAGAAATTTTAACAACACCACTGCAATACGAGAACTTTGAACTGGTTGTGCCCAATGCACCAGGTCTAGGAATTGAAGTGGATGAAAACAAGATTGAACAATTACGTCGTTAAGGCAAGCGGATAAGGAGTTTTAACATGTTATTTCATGTGCGTATGGATGTGCATATTCCACTAGATATGCCAAGCGAGAAAGCGAACGAAATTAAGGCTGTTGAAAAAGCTTACTCCCAAGAGCTGCAACGCCAGGGTAAATGGCGTCATATCTGGCGTATTACCGGTCAGTATTCCAACATCAGTATTTTCGATGTGGAAAACAATGAAGAACTGCACAACATTTTGCAGGGTCTACCGCTTTACCCTTATATGAATATTGAGATCATGGCTCTGAATCGCCATCCATCTTCTGTACGTGAAAACGATTCATAAAGTTGATGCAGTAAAAAAGATGCAGTTCTACAGTTGCATCCGTACTTTCCTTTAAACGAAGGATAATAACAACAGACGGAACGAGGCCAGCCAGTGATGGCCAGCACATCAGGGAACCTTTCTCGCTTGTCGCCAGCCCCGTTAGCGTCTTATACATACTTAAGGAGTGATAGTATGAACCGTCAACAAATTGATGCGCTCGTAAAACAAATGAATGTCGATACCGCTAAAGGCCCGGTCGATGAGCGCATTCAGCAGGTCGTCGTCCGTCTGCTCGGGGATCTGTTCCAGGCCATCGAAGACCTCGACATCCAGCCCTCTGAAGTCTGGAAAGGCCTCGAATACCTGACCGATGCAGGCCAGGCCAATGAACTCGGCCTGCTCGCTGCCGGGCTCGGTCTTGAACACTACCTCGACCTGCGTGCCGATGAGGCAGATGCCAAGGCCGGTATTACTGGCGGCACTCCCCGTACCATCGAAGGCCCGCTCTATGTGGCCGGTGCCCCTGAGTCTGTCGGCTTTGCCCGTATGGATGACGGCTCCGAGTCCGACAAGGTCGACACTCTGATCATTGAAGGCACAGTT
>NZ_DJJJ01000023.1:0-67697 GCF_002434085.1 Acinetobacter sp. UBA6571
GCCAGCTCATTATTCTAAAAAAGCCCCCTCATCGAGGGGGCTTTTTTTATACTTAGAGGGTTTATATAAAATAATAGTTAATTTGAGATATCATTTTTCAGTTCAATATCTCTTTAGTCTTATAAATTTGGCTTATATCCTTAAGTAACTGTTAAAATTCATAAATTTAAATATAGACTGGGTAGTTTTTTAAATTTTTTGATTTAAATGTTGATTTTTTATTCAAGTCAAGCTGACATTTTATATCATATCTTCGTTTTAATGCCTTTAGGGTATGTATTTATACCTTTAGGGTTTTAGACAAAAAGTGAATCATAATTCATTTTAGTTGAAATTATAAACTCACAGTGGAGGTGAGAACTAATGTCAACTAACATAATAAATGTCAATACGGTTATTGATCATGCCAAATTTAAGCCCTTTCATATGACTATAGTATTGTGGTGCTTATTTATTGTCATTTTTGATGGTTATGATCTGGCAATTAATGGTGTTGCTCTACCTTTATTAATGCAAGAGTGGAATATGACTGCTGTACAGGCAGGCATGCTGGCCAGTACTGCTTTAGCGGGGATGATGTTTGGTGCAATGCTGTTTGGAATGCTAGCCGATAAGATTGGCCGAAAAAAAGTTATTTTGATCTGTGTCACTTTATTTAGCGGATTTACTTTTTTAGGTGGTTTTGCTTCAAACCCGACTGAATTTGGTATTTTACGTTTTATTGCCGGGCTGGGTATAGGCGGAGTACTACCCAACTTGGTTGCGCTTACATCAGAATATGCGCCTCAAAAATTAAGAAGTACTCTGGTTACTACCATGTTCAGTGGCTATGCCATGGGCGGCATTATGGCGGCATTATTGGGGGCTCAGTTTACGCCGACCTTTGGTTGGGAGATCATGTTCTATATTGCAGGTATTCCTTTACTGATTTTACCAATCATATGGAAGTTTTTGCCTGAATCTTTAACTTTTCTGGTTAAAAAACAACAGCAGGATAAAGCCCGTAAGATTGTTCAAAAGATTATGCCTCAGGAAAGTATGACCTTACAGACCCAGCTGGTCTTAAATGAAGTTAAAGTTCCAGATGCCTCAGTTGCAGCTTTATTTAGACAGGGACGTGGTATGAGTACACTACTGTTCTGGAGCTGTTTTTTCATGTGCCTGCTTATGGTATATGCATTAGGTAGCTGGTTACCGAAACTAATGATGGCTGCTGGTTACTCTCTGGGAAGCAGTTTAATATTTCTGATGTCTATGAACATTGGGGCAGTAATTGGTACGATTGGCGGGGGAATTCTGGCAGATAAATTCCATCTGAAACCGGTGATCATCGGAATGTTCTTGATGGGGGCACTGGCTTTGGTTGGATTAGGATTTAATTCACCACCAGCCGTAATTTATTTACTGGTAGCATTAGCGGGCGCTTCAGCAATTGGCAGCAGTATTCTTCTCTATAGTTATGTTGCTCAGTACTATCCGTTAGCAGTACGTTCGACTGGAATCGGCTGGGCTTCAGCAGTTGGGCGGATTGGTGCAATTGTTGGTCCGATTTTGATTGGTTTCCTATTGGGTATGGAATTACCACATAAAATGAATTTTCTTGCAGTTGCTATACCGGCAGTCATTGGAGCAATAGCAGTGGCTTTAATTAAAGTTGTACCGATGAGTGATGAGGTAACGGAGCCTGTTATTCCGGTTAAAAAACCGCGTCGCATTGTAGAGCTCTAAAACTGTGATTAAAAAGCCTCAACTGAGGCTTTTTATTTTTATTAAATATTTAGAATAAAATAGAGCGGCCCGATCATCCTGACCGGGCCGCTCTACCTATCTGTTTAGATAGTCTCATTCGGTACAACCGGAAAAGTTTCCTGTCTATTACTTTATAACTGTTGTTTTATATATTAGAGATATTCTGTCTCTATATATTTTTATATCAGTTTAAAGCTGATAAAGACTATAGCGGTAGAAAGCCTTATTCCCTCTAAGCCAGAGACGACAGAAATTTATTATTTTAAAGATACTCAAGTTTTTATGTGACTGGAGATAATTTTCTCTATTTCATTTTCTGTAATAAGATCGTCATTAACTTTTCATCTTATTGTCGTTAGATTTTCATAATTGATTGCTTTAATTGAATAAAAATTTTTATAAGTACATATGATGAATAAGAAACTTCTATCTCTGCTTTGTTTTACAGCTCTCAGTTTAAGCGCCTGTAATGATGATGATCATGATCAGTTCTCTTCACCAGAAACCCTTACAGTACCTACCCTGATTTCATTTGCCAAACTTCCAGTTTCAACTTATGCAGAAGGCCCCGACTCAGGCGCTGCCGTATCGGGGGCTAATGGAATTTATCCGCCCTTTAAAGGGCAGCCTGTACAGGGTTTCTCAGCTGCAGTTAAAAATAATGATGGCAGTTATATGGCCATGTCAGATAATGGTTTTGGGACTCAAAACAATTCAGCTGACTATTTGCTAAGAATTTATAAAATTAAGCCTGATTTTAAAACCAAGACCAAGGGAACAGGGCAGGTGTCTGTTCAGGATTTTATCCAGCTACGTGATCCGAATAAGTTGGTTCCTTTTGAAATTGTAAATAACAATACACCAGATCGTCTTTTAACTGGGGCGGATTTTGATCCGGAATCAATGCAGCGAGTAGCCGATGGGACTTACTGGATTGGTGATGAGTTCGGACCTTATTTACTGCATTTTTCTGCAGAAGGCGTACTGCTTGATGCCCCTATTCCTCTTCCGCATCCTTTAGTTAAAGGACAGGAGCTACGATCACCACAGAATCAGCTCAACAAGGCAGGAATTAACTATATCGAACCATTGATTCAGCAAAGTGGCGGATTTGAAGGCATGGCACTTTCTAAGGATGGCCAATATCTTTATCCATTACTGGAAAAACCATTAAAAGGTGATGCCAGCGGCCAATTGATTATTTCCCAGTTTGATCTAAAGACTAAATCCTATACCGGAAAATACTATCTGTTCACGCTGGATAGCAAGGCTTCAGCGATTGGAGACTTTCAGCTCTTTAATAATCAGGAAGGCATCATTATTGAGCGCGATGCCAGCCAGAATAATCTCGGTGGCTATAAGAAGTTGATCAGGATCAAGCTGGGTGAGTCCGGCAAGGTAATTGAGCGTGAAGAACTGCTGGACTTAATTAAGATTGCAAACCCGAACCAGCTTTATACTTCGGTACGTGATGGAGACATTGGTACAGGCACACAGTTTGCTTTTCCATTTGAGACTATAGAAGATGTCGTTATTGAAGATGGCCGTACCCTGACCGTATTAAATGATAACAATTTTCCGGGGTCGAGCGGTCGTAATGCTAAACTTGCTGATGATAATGAAATTATCCAGATCCAGTTGCCGAAAGCTTTATATTAGTCTGGAAAAAATATGTAAAGCTCGTCTATGTGAAAATCAAGTCACTTTAAACTGATTTAAACAGGCGTATACTCATCAGGCATAAGGAGCTTTTATGTCTGAATTTGTAGAGTCGCAGTCTTATATCGAGTATGGGACGCGACCTTTTTTTGCTATTCTACTTTCATTGTTTCTGGCAGGCTTTGCCATATTTTCATCATTGTACTGTGTACAGCCAATGATGCCTTTCCTTGCCAAGTTCTTTGCTATCAGCCCGACCCATAGCAGTTTCCCGCTCTCATTCTCCACTATTGCACTGGCACTTGGCTTGTTGTTTGCCGGACTGATTTCAGACCGTTATGGTCGTAAGCAGGTTATGGCAATTTCCCTATTTTCGACCTCAATATTGTTGCTGGTCAGTTCCTTTCTGCCTTACTGGGAAGTTTTTTTAAGTACCCGAATGTTAATTGGCCTGGCTGTAAGTGGTGTTGCTTCAGTAGCCATGACTTATATCGGTGAAGAAATTGCACAAAAAGATGTCGGCTTTGCCATGGGGCTATATATTTCAGGGACAGCAATTGGTGGCATGAGTGGTCGTCTCATTGCAGGTGTACTACTAGATTTTATTTCTTGGCAAACTGCCACAATGATCATTGGTGTGCTTAACCTTATCATTGCTATTGTATTTTATATTGCCTTGCCCGCTTCACGGCACTTCAAGCCTTATCCGATCAATTTTTCGAGGTTTAAGCAGTCATTCACCAAAAATTTGTCAGACTCAAGACTTAGGCTCCTGTTTGCAGAAGGCTTTTTATTGATGGGCTGTTTTGTAACGGTCTTTAATTATATTAGCTATCATTTACTGGAAAAACCGTTTGAACTCTCTCAGGCCTGGATTGGCCTGATTTCAATTGCCTATCTTTCAGGCATCTATAGTTCACCGCGGGCCGCAGGTTGGGGTCGTAGATATGGTCGGGGTAAAGTTTTACCAGCCATGTTTATCTGTATGATCTTGGGGTTATGGATTATGCTGATTCCCTCAATCTGGTGCATATTGCTGGGTCTGCTGATTTTTACCTTTTCTTTCTTTGCAGCACATTCTACAGCCAGTAGCTGGGTATCTGTACAGGCTTTACAGTATCGAGCAGTCGGCTCTTCACTTTACCTGTTCTGCTACTATTTGGGTTCAAGCGTATTAGGCAGTAGTGGCGGGCTGGTTTGGGAGAACTGGGGCTGGGGTGGTTTAACGGTGATAATTACCCTGTTTCTCGGTCTCGGTCTCATCATCTCATTACGTTTAAACCGCAGCTGACCCTCTTTTATTATTCTTGTTAAAACTGCGGGTATGAATATTTTAATTTCAAAAAATCGTTTTTGTACAAAGATTAGCCGATATAAATTGTATCTCCTTGTTTATAAAATTCTTATAGTCAAGAAAGATGAACAGGTTTCATGTTAAAATGATCGGCTTTCATCTTTGATCTTTTTTTTGATCTTCCATCTGCCAGCCGAGAATTGCTAGCCATGTCTACTGCTTATACCGCTCAGACTGCGCCAAAAGCGTTGTTTGATTACGACAAATATTGGGCGTCATGTTTTGAACCTGCGCCATTTTTGCCGATGTCACGCGAGGAAATGGATCAACTCGGCTGGGATAGCTGCGATTTTATTTTAGTCTGTGGCGATGCCTATATTGATCACCCTTCATTTGTGTCCGGAATTATCGGACGCGTATTAGAGGCACAAGGTTTTCGGGTTGGTATTATTGCGCAGCCAGACTGGACCAATGTCGATGCCTTCCGCGCGTTGGGTAAACCGAATGTTGCCTGGGGTGTAACAGCAGGTAATATGGATTCCATGATCAACCGCTATACGGCTGACCGTAAAATCCGTTCAGATGACGCCTATTCTCCAAACAATGTACCTAACAAACGTCCAGACCGTGCAGCAACTGTTTATTGCCAGCGCTGCCGTGAAGCTTTTCCAGATGTTCCGGTCCTGTTAGGCGGAATTGAGGGGTCACTACGCCGCATTGCACATTATGATTACTGGTCAGATAAAGTCCGTCGCTCTATCTTAATGGATTCGAAAGCTGACCTGCTCATGTACGGCAATGGTGAGCGTTCAATTATCGAAGTAGTGCATCGTCTAGCCAAAGGCGAAAAGATTCACGAGATTACTGATGTTCGTGGTACAGCATTTATTATTAATAAACATAATCGTGCCTCCAAGGCCCAGTTTATCGAAATTGCCTCGAATGACGTAGATACGGTGGGTCGTGTTGATCCTATCATTAACCCGTATGTAATGACTGAAGATATTGATGGCTGTGAAATTGAAAAAGATAAGGGGAATTCACTAACCCAATATCAGAATTTCCAGAAAGAAATTGTTCATAATCCGATCGTGCGTGAAGGGGACCAGCTTGAACCGGATACACAAATTGTGCAATTGCAGCCAGCATCCAAAGCCATTAAACACAAGTTACCTCCACGTGAGCTGGCAGTAATTCGCTTGCCTTCATTTGAACAAGTTGCAAATGATCAGGTACTGTATGCCCATGCTAACCGGATTCTGCACTTGGAAACTAATCCTGGCAATGCGCGTGCACTAGTGCAGCGGCATGGTGAGCGTGACGTATGGCTAAATCCGCCGCCGATTCCATTGACTACTGAAGAAATGGATTATGTATTTGACCTGCCATATGCACGTCTGCCACATCCATCCTATGCCGATGCACGCTTCCCGGCTTTTGATATGATCAAGTTTTCGGTAAACATCATGCGTGGCTGTTTTGGAGGTTGTACGTTCTGCTCAATTACAGAGCATGAAGGACGGATTATTCAAAACCGTTCGGAAGAATCAATTCTGCGTGAGGTTGAAAAGATTCGGGATACCGCGCCGGGCTTCACAGGTATTATTTCAGATTTAGGTGGCCCTACTGCAAATATGTACCGTTTGCACTGTAAAGACCCTGAAATTGAGAAAAACTGCCGTAAACCTTCATGTGTCTATCCGGGCGTTTGTCAGAATCTGCATACTGACCATGCTCCATTGACTCAGCTTTACCGCAAAGCACGGGCGATTAAAGGAATTAAAAAAATTCTTATCGGTTCGGGACTGCGCTATGACCTTGCCGTACTCAATCCCGAATATGTGAAAGAGCTGGTACAGCACCATGTGGGCGGCTATCTGAAAATCGCACCAGAGCATACTGAGAGAGGTCCATTATCGAAGATGATGAAACCTGGTATTGGTACTTATGACCGCTTTAAACAGATGTTTGACCGCTTTAGTAAAGAGGCAGGTAAAGAACAGTACCTGATACCTTACTTTATCGCTGCGCATCCGGGTACAACTGACTATGACATGATGAACCTGGCGGTCTGGCTGAAAAAGAATGGTTTCCGTGCCGATCAGGTCCAGACTTTCTATCCGTCACCTATGGCGACGGCAACGACCATGTATCACACCAGTAAGAATCCACTGGCAAAAGTGGCACGTTATACTGAAGATGTTGATATTGTAAAAGGTGAAAAGCGTCGCCGCTTACACAAGGCTTTCTTGCGTTATCATGATCCAAATAACTGGCCAATGCTTCGTGAAGCTTTAAAAGAAATGGGGCGTCAGGATCTGATTGGTAATTCCAAACAGCATCTGATTCCAACCTATCAGCCGCAAGGGATTGAGGGCGAATATAAATCGGCGCGCAAAAAGAACTCGACAGTAGCTGGAGATTCACAAAAACGTGTTACCGGTGTGAGAGGACAAGGACAAAATCAGGGGCAGAACCAGCGGCCGAAAAAAGGGCAGATGCTGACCCAGCATACAGGTTTACCGCCACGTGAAACAGGTGAGAAGCGCCCTTTTGAATTGACCAAGAATAAGCGTAAAGGTAAATTCAAAACTCCCCATTAATTGATCAAGGCACTTCGGTGCCTTTATTTTTACACTCGATAATTCCGATACGGATAACATTCGGTAAAGAAAAAACTGTATAAATAGATTGCCTACTGTTTATATGTATTTAAGATAAAACAGATAGGCAGGAATATGACCAACTGACTTGCTCTTACTGCCAAAATCATTTAAGTTGGACCGGTGAGTTTTAAATTTTTAACTAGAATAAAGCGGTTATAAACCGAGCTGATTATAAAAATAGATTAAAGGATTAATATTATTATGTTTTACCTGATTATAGCAGGCCTTATTGCACTGTGTGTTGTAGCAGTCATGCTCTTTAACAGACTCAAGCCCCGTGACAAATATGATAGTGCGCTCAAACGCCGTGCAATTTTCAGTCCTGCCCAACAGTTGACTTTTAACCGCCTGCAACAGGTATTACCAGACTACTATATTCTGGCTCAAGTTTCTTTCGATACATTACTCACCACTAAATATAATCATACCCGTATAAAATATCAGCATATGATTGCTGACTTTGTGATTTTAGATCGAGAAAGCCAAATTTTTGCAATTATTGAAATTGATGATGCATTGAGTTTAAAAAAATTAAAATATCAGCATTATCAGTGTAGTTTACTTGAAACGGCAGGTTATAAAGTGGTGCGTTATAAAGGTGTACCTGAATATGAGCAGCTTCGTTCTGATTTTTTGGGAAAGCTGCCGCTAGCAGGAGTAGCTTCCTCCCGCTCTCCCCAGTTTGAAAATATTATGCACTACCGAGACTGTGTAAGACAGTATTAGTAAAATTAAGCTGTTATTTTTAATAAATTCTATAAAACTGTATTAAGACACCCGACAAACGTCAGGTGCCTGTTCTGCTGATCATGAGGTTAGGGTAAAACTGCCGTAACAGTCATTTCAACCAATACATCTGGAGCATAAAGTTTAGCTTCAACACAGGTTCGTGGTGGAGCGGCACCCTCTGGTACCCAAGCATCCCATACCTCATTCATGGCAGCATAATCCTGCTCAATATCTTTGAGAAATATAAGTACTGACATAATATGAGATTTGTCTGTACCTGCCTCAGCCAGTAGCTTGTCAATCAGCTCTAGTGTTTGGCGTGTTTGTCCCTGTATATCTAGACGGGTATCTTCAGCCAGCTGACCGGCCAAATGTACCAGTTGGCCACTAATAGTCACCTCACTAAAGCGTGGAGTGGTATGCAGACGTTGTACAGGCATGTTTTACTCGACATTTAATTCATGAATGATGAGTTACCATAACATGCAGCTATTTCTCAGTAAAATTGGAAATGAAAAGTAAACTAAAATCGAATTATTAAAAACAAAAAATGAATGAGAGGAATTATAAGAAAATATTGTGCAGTTTTATATGTTATACCCTGACTGTCGAGTTGCCCTGTAACATTCGGATTTGATCGTCACGCCAATCACAGGACAGCATGCTAAAAGTAAAGGTGATTTCTAGCATCTCAAAGTACATGGATAAATGTACTGCACTGTCTAGAGTACCTTAATCTATAGAAAAAGCGAGCACAAGTTGCTGGATTTTTCTCCGGTTGATGAAAGAGTAACCAGAAATGGACCTCACCATAAACTCAATTGGTTTTCCTGTTGTGCTTGTTGCAGCTGGTATACGCCTACACCAACCAGACGGAATAGTGAATTTTCACCAATATGCATTTCTTGTAGCAGCAGCTCTACGGCTTGGGCAAACTCTAGTACAGAGCGTAGTGGCAGGCGGAAGCTTTTACTGTGTTGCAGGGTCTGAAAGTTTTTAAGTCGCAGTTTTAAACTGATCCCGCAGGCAACCAGATTCTTATTGATGAGGGATTGCCAGACTTTTTCAACCAGTATTGGCCAGTAAGAATTACATTCCTGCAAACTTAAGTCTCGATCAAAGGTAATTTCCTTGGAAATCTGTTGGCGCTGTCGATTGGCCTCTACCGGACGATGGTCAATCCCTTGGCCATAGAGATAAAGCTGCCGGCCATATTTACCAAAATGCTGAATAAGAAGACTTTCTTCAACCTGCTGTAAGTCTCCCAAGGTATCTAGCTTTAACTGCTGCAGTTTTTGCTGCATGACTTTACCAACGCCCGGGATTTTCTTTAGGGGCAGGTCTTGAATAAAAGCCTGAACCTGATGAGGTTTAATTACACAAATGCCATTAGGCTTGTGCCAGTCGGAAGCAATTTTAGCCAGAAATTTGTTAGGAGCGACGCCAGCTGAAGCAGTCAGATGAAGTGTTTTAAAAATATCTTCACGAATCTGCATTGCTACAGCCGTAGCACTAGGCAGGTTTTTCAGATTTTCAGTGACATCCAGATAAGCTTCATCTAGTGAAACCGGTTCAATTACCGTAGTGTATTGCTGAAAAATGTGATGTATCTGGGCTGAAATAGCCCGATATTTAGCAAAGTCCGGCTCAATCACATACACATCAGGACATAATTTTCTTGCTTGAGTCATCGACATGGCTGAACGCAGACCAAAACTGCGGGCTGGATAAGAAGCGGCCGCCACTACAGCACGAGGGTGGTGGGAGGCAATGACCACAGGCAAATGTACTAGTTCCGGCCGCTCCCGCAGCTCAACTGACGCATAGAATGCATCCATATCGATATGAATAATCTTGCGCATCAGAGTTCAGGACTCAGACCGATATTTTTCAGATAACGCTGCCATTCTGCGGGACTGCCCCGGTAGGCATTCAAATCTACCGGTTTGGGAATTCCCTTAATTTTCCCCTGACGGCTGTACTGCCAAAAGCTCCAGGCACGTTTATCCTTCAGCTCGGGCATTCCATCATAATCACGAATCCAGAGTGGGGTATGTGGAAAACTGTCGGTTAGTACCAGATGATAAAAGTTTTTGGATACATAAAATATGGGCGGCTTGCCATAGTGAGTTTTCAGGCGGTCATGCATCAGCTGGATTTCTTTAAGTAACTGCTCCTTGGTATAGGTATTAATACAGTTACTATCGTATTCAAGATCAATTACCGGAGCAAGCGCGTCTGCTTTATGCGGTACAGTCTGTATAAAATTATCGGCCTGTACTGCGCCATTACGGCATAGGCGGTAAAAATGATAGGCGCCTACGCGTAAGCCTTGTTCGCGTGCAGCCAGCCAGTTGTGCTGGAATTTACGGTCCTGAAAATCTCCTCCTTCTGTCGCCTTTAAATAGACAAACTGATAGCGCTTGGGAGAAATTTGCTTCCAGTCAATATCACCCTGATGATGCGAAACATCAAAACCCTGAACAGGGAATTCTTCTCCCGCCTGTGGCCGGTTGCTAAATACACTCAGCAGTACTAAACCCAGTAGCAGCAGGCTTCCAACAACGGCCAGCATCCATGACCAGGCAATTTTTGGCGAAATAGTCTGAGGCATAACTTAGCAGGTAATAGGCAGAAGGCTTAAGCATAAACTGCTTCTACTAAAAGTTCGAGTCAAATTCAGGACTCCGGCTGTATCTGCTTTTCATCTGGAACACGCCAAAAGATCAGCACTGCCAAGATATTGATCAGACCCAGGCAGATCAAGGCAGAATGAAAGGCCTTGCTAACATCAACTGGACCATAGTAATTACTAAAAATATTAATCAGTGTACCAGCCAGCGCTACCCCGATACTCATGGAGACCATCTGAATCATGGAAAGAAAGCTATTACCTTTACTGGCATCCTGCTGGGGCAAATCTTTTAGGGTCAGAGTATTCATTGATACAAACTGCAGGGAGTTAAGCAGACCCATTACCAGAAAATGTAAAGTTCTTAACCAGATGGGTGTATCGGCAGTAGTCAAGGCAAAACTGGCAATAGTTAAACCGACCAGACAAGTATTGGCAATAAGAAAACGGCGATAACCAAATCTTGAAATCAGCGGCCTGATCAGTGGTTTAGAAATCAGGGAACCCAAAACCAGTGGAATCATCATCAGACCGGTCTGTAGCGGACTGATATCAAATGCAACCTGTAACATTAACGGCAATACAAAGGGAATTGAATTTCCACCGAGCCGTGCAAAAAAGTTACCTAATATTCCAATTGAAAATACAGGATTTTTTCGGAACAGGCTGCTACGGAACAGGGCATTCTGATGCCAGTGTGCATGCGTAGCATATGCCATCATAGCGATGGCTCCTACAGCAAATAATATCCAGCCTAAGGTATTGGAGTAGTTTTCATTAGAAATCACTTCAATAGACAGTGATATACCGACCATACTCAGCACAAGCAGAATAAAACCACTAAAGTCAAATGAACTGACATTGGCTTCGGTGACATTCGGCATGGCTTTAAAGGTCATGATACAGCCGAGCAGACCAATCGGAACATTAATCAGAAAAATCCAGTGCCATGAAAATGCTTCAACAAACCAGCCACCGAGAGTAGGGCCCATCAATGGCCCAAGCAGCCCTGCCAAGCTCATCAGGCTCATGGCTGAGAGGAATTGTGTGCGCGGAATAATTTTCAGCATAGATAGCCGGCCGATGGGCAAAAGTAAAGCAGCACCAGCGCCCTGAATTACCCGGAAAAACAACAGCTGGTTCAAGTTTTCAGACAGACCACAGCCCAGTGAAGCTAGGGTAAAAATTACAATGGCTGAAAGATAAGTATTGCGCACACCAAAACGGTCAGCCAACCAGCCACTTAGTGGAATACAGGCTGCCGAGGCCAGTACATAGGCCACCACTACACTATGCATCTTGAGCGGGTCTTCATTCAGCTGCTCGGCCATTGCCGCAATTGCCGTATTGACAATGGTGGTGTCCAGACCTTGCATGAAGAAGCCGATTGATACCAGAAAAACTAAAAGACGGTATTCAGCTTGTACAGGTTGATGCTCAGCGGTAACAGCCATAATATTATAAATAATGATATTTTTTGATAGTTTATCGAATCTAGAATAAAAGTCCTGTAGTGCTCTGTACTTTCTCAGTAATGATTAATTTGCAAATAAGCCCCACATTAAAATATTTTATTTATTCTTTAAAGGTAAACCTCTCAGAAAATTCTCGTCATCAGAATGTCATGAAGCTGCAATAAAAATGTCATAATCTTGTCACAGCCGACCGCTTGGGGCAGTCGTGATACTTATTCTTCAAGAGAATCCTGACCTCTATGACAATCGAAATTTTTATGATTGTAGGCTTCTGTCTAGCAGCTTATTCAATTGTCGGAAATGATGTGCCACAAACCTTAGGTACGTTTATTTCATCCAATGCACATCGTCCCTGGTGGGTACTGTGGTTATATACTAGCAGTATTCTAGCGGTAGTGCTGATGTATGGCTGGTGGACTTCGGGTATCGGCGATGCTTCTTATGGACGTCTGGAAACCATTCCCTTTCCTGAAGAAGGAATTACCTGGTTATATATAGTTCCTCCCATATTACTGATTCTGCTCACGCGCTACGGTATTCCGGTCAGTACTACTTTTCTGGTTCTTACTATTTTCTCGCCAAGCAGTCTGGGTTCAATGCTGACCAAATCGATGATGGGTTATGCAGTGGCTTTTATTGTGGCAATTTTGGTTTATCGATTTGTCATTAAAAGAATCTCTGTTTATTTTAGCCAGACCCGGCATCATCCTACCCCCAAATTCTGGGTTGGTCTGCAATGGGTCTCGACTGCATTTTTATGGAGCCAATGGCTGATTCAGGATCTGGCCAATATTTTCGTTTATGTTCCCCGTGTAGTTCCTTTTGGTTTTATGATATTTGCCATTTCAGTCTTTATTATTTTGCTTGGCGTCATTTTTTACCAGCGCGGCGGGAAAATCCAGAATATTATTGATACCAAAACAGGTGTAGCAGATATTCGCTCAGCCACCATTATTGATTTTATCTATGCCTTTATTCTGTTGGTGTTCAAGGAATGGAGCAATATTCCGATGAGTACCACCTGGGTCTTTTTGGGTCTCCTGGCCGGGCGTGAGTTTGCCATGTCAATGCACCTGGTTGAAGTAAACCGGCACCGGACTTCACGCAATGTCAGTAAAGATGCCATGAAGTTGCTCTTCGGACTGGCTGTAAGCGTACTTTTGGCAACCACCTTACCTTGGCTCTATCAGCTGATTTCGGGGACATAATATTAAAAAAACGGGCCTAAGCCCGTTTTTTACAGTTAGTTGACTAAATTGCAAAGCGGCTTGGACTGTTCAGGTTCTTCATTGCATTAAAGATGGCTTTACTGTGTTCACACACTACAATTTTGGCGCGATGCTGAGCAGGCAGAAAACCTTCTTGTACTGCATGATCCAGCTGGTTGATCAGTGCATTATAAAAACCATTTACATTATATAAAATCATCGGCTTCTGGTGCTGATTCAGCTGCCCCCAAGTGGCAATTTCCAGAATCTCTTCAAAGGTACCCAAACCACCCGGCAGGGCAACAAAAGCACTGGCTCGTTCTGCCATGAGTGCTTTACGTTCATGCATGCTTGCAACAATATGCAGCTCTGTTAGCTGGTTATGGGCAATTTCATAATCCAGCATAAATTCTGGAATTACCCCTACGACTTCACCGCCAGCTTCCAATACGCTGTCAGCCACTTGACCCATCAGGCCGATACTGGCACCGCCATAAACGATGCCAAACCCATGTTGTGCCAGTCCTTGGGAAAGTTCAATTGCTTTTTCACGGTAAATTGGATTGTTGCCCGGACGCGAACCACAATATAAAGCTACCAAATGCTGAGTTGTTCTTGGTTCAGGATTAACTGGGGCATTTCTCATTTCTAGTACACTATTCATCATTATATTTTTACCTTAGCATGTTCTTTTTTCTCGCTCTAGCTCTAGCTTAAGTAAAAAATATGACATCTTCAGTAGAAGGCTATAATGGTTTTACATAGGGTTTGTATCAAGTTGGTGAAGAGCACAAGATTGAAAAACAAAAAAGATGAATTTCTAAAAAATCTTGCCTATACTGAAAATCTGTTAAACAACATATTGATCAACATGGGCAGTGGTTGTAGTCGCTCCGAATATCCTGACTTTTATAAAGAAAAAATAGTGACCCGAATCCGGGACTTCAGTAACAGTTCTCCAAGAGAAAGTGTAAGTCGCCAGCAGGAGCATGTTCAATGATTTTTGAATGGATGTCTGATCCTTCTGCTTGGGTAGGCCTGGTTACTCTGGTCGTTCTGGAAATTGTACTGGGTATTGATAACCTGGTATTTATTGCCATTCTGGCTGAAAAACTGCCGCCACATCAGCGAAATACCGCGCGTATTTTGGGTCTGATCCTGGCTCTGGGGATGCGGCTGATCCTGCTTGCTTCTATTGCCTGGGTGGTCACCTTAACTGATCCTCTCTTCCATATTTTTGATCATCCGTTTTCCGGCCGTGACTTGATTCTGCTGTTCGGTGGGGTATTCCTGCTCTTTAAGGGGACTATGGAACTGCATGAACGGATTGAAAGTAATCATGCACATAAAGAAGAAAATCCGGTACATGCGGCTTTCTGGATGGTTATTGTCCAGATTGTTGTGCTTGATGCGGTATTCTCGCTTGACAGCGTGATCACGGCAGTAGGCATGGTGAAAGAGCTTTCGGTCATGATGATTGCAGTCATTATTGCTGTAGGAATCATGTTGTGGGCATCTAAACCACTCATGGAGTTTGTCAATCGCCACCCGACCGTAGTGATCCTGTGTCTAGGCTTTTTGATGATGATCGGCTTCTCGCTGGTGGTTGAAGGCTTTGGCTTCCATATTCCAAAAGGCTATCTGTACGCTGCAATTGGCTTCTCGGTGCTGGTAGAAATGGTCAACCAGACCATGCGTCGTAACCAGGAAAAGCTGGTAACCACCACTGATTTACGTTATCGCACTGCCTCAGCAGTGATGCGGATGCTCGGCGGTAAAAATACCAGCAATAGTAATGAGTCACCATCAAACGAGCCGGAAGATGTGCTGGCAACACGCGCCTTTGCCGATGAAGTTTTTGATGAAAAAAATGGTGTATACCACAGTGTAATGGTGCAGGGCGTACTTGGACTTGCCGAAAGACCGGTCAAATCCGTGATGACTCCACGACCAGAGCTTGAATGGATTGATCTGGATGAAGATGCTGAAGTCATTAAAGAGCGTCTCTTAAGCATGACGCATTCCCGCCTGATTGTGGCGCATGGAGAGCTTGATAATATTGCCGGTATTGCATTGACCCATAAAGTCCTGAATGAATACATTGAAACCGGGACTCTAAATTTCGAAAAACATCTGCGTGAACCGGTGATTGTGCATGAAAATGCTCAGGTTCTGATGGTAATGGAACAGTTACGTCAGGCACCCTTACAGATGGCAATTGTTTTAAATGAATATGGTTCTATTGAAGGTATCGCTACACCGATTGATGTACTTGAAGCCATCGCCGGTGAATTTCCGGATGAAGATGAGCTGGAAGCGGCTGCAGAGAGCCTTGAGGATGGTTCACTGATGCTGGAAGGCTCAACCGATATTCGACATGTGTCCTTATTGCTGGGCCGTAATTTGGTTGACGAAAGTGAGCAGTATTCAACGTTATCGGGTTATATGTTGTATCACTTGGGCCACTTACCTGTAAATGGTGAAAAGCTACAGGCAGATGGGCATATCTTTGAAGTGGTCACCATGGACGGTCATAAAATTGAGAAAATCCATATTATGACCAGTGACCAGCCGGCATCTGATGAAGAATATCGTTAGAAGCTGTATTAGAAAATTCGCTACAATAGCCCCTTCATAAGGGCTATTTTTTTGGATTCAGCTTATGTCAGGCGCATCATGTCCATGTGGTAAAGGCTTATATAAAGATTGCTGTGAACCTCTGCATAGTGGCAAAACCCGAGCGGTACATGCTGAACAGCTCATGCGTTCGCGCTACAGTGCTTTTGCTTTACAGCAGATTGGCTATATCGTAAAAACTACAGCATCTGGTCAACAGCCTTATCTCGAAGTACCTGCTATACAGCAGTGGAGTGAGACAAATCGCTGGTTAGGACTTGAAGTAATCAACTTTAAAGAAAAGCTGACCAAACATCATGCTGAAGTCGAATTTAGAGCTCATTATCATGATGGCGAGCAGCCACAACTTCATCATGAAATATCGTATTTTGTGCAGCAGGCTGGGCAATGGTTTTTTCTGGACCCGACGGTTGATATGCCGGTTACCATGAAACAGCCATGTATTTGTGGTTCAGGCAAAAAATTTAAGCAATGCTGTGCCCCTTTTCTGGTAACTTTAACTTAAAATAGCGCTATTTTTAGCCTGGACGGAACACAGGGCAATGCTTCTCACTATAATTTATATTATTGCAATTACAGCCGAAGCCATGACTGGCGCTTTATCTGCCGGGCGACGCAGCATGGACTGGTTTGGTGTAGTGCTGATTGCCTGCGTGACGGCATTAGGAGGAGGTTCGGTCCGGGATGTGCTGCTGGGTCATTATCCTCTCACCTGGGTGAAACATCCTGAATATTTAGTGCTGACCTGTGCAGCGGCTTTTTTTACCATTTTGATTGCTAAATGGATGCGTCATTTACGGAATATCTTTCTGGTTCTGGATGCCTTGGGTCTTATTGGTTTTACTATTATTGGCTGTCAGATTGCCCTGCAAATGGGACATGGTTTCGTAGTTTCGGCAGTTGCAGGAGTGCTTACCGGAGTCTCTGGTGGTATTTTGCGAGATATTCTATGTAACGACGTGCCTCTAGTATTCCGCCGTGAACTGTATGCCAGTATCTCTTTTGTTGCAGTGATCTGCTACTGGAGCTGTCTGAATCTGGGTTTATCGCTTGAACTGACAGTGATTGCAACTCTGGTATTTGGCTTTACCTTGCGGTTGATTGCTATTTATTTTGGTCTGGAAATGCCAAAATTTATTTATAAAGATGAAGACGATAGTTCAGCCTCTTCTAAAGATTTGTCCTGACCATCAATCAAAACTTGAATTACCAGAGTACTGCAGCATGGATTTAGTCTCACGAGTACAGCGCCTGCCAATTGGCAGATTTCATTATACCCTGTTATGGGTAGTGGGTCTGGGCTGGATGTTTGACGCCATGGATACCGGAATTATTGCTTTTATCATGGCGACTCTGGTCAAGGACTGGACACTGACACCGGTACAGAGTGGCTGGATTGTCAGTATCGGCTTTGTAGGAATGGCTATTGGTGCTGTTTTTTCAGGAGGGCTGGCTGACCGTTTCGGACGGCGTACAGTATTCGCGACTACGCTGGGAGTTTATAGCGTGGCTACCGCACTTTGTGCTGTAGCTCCGAATCTTACCTGGTTGCTGATTTTTCGTTTTATTGTGGGCTTGGGGCTGGGAGGGCAGTTACCGGTTGCAGTAACACTGGTCAGTGAATATGTACCGGCACATGTGCGTGGCCGTTTTATTGTACTGCTGGAAAGCTTTTGGGGTTTAGGTTGGCTGGTAGCAGCTCTGATATCCTATTTTATTATTCCCAGCTTTGGCTGGCATGTGGCTTTCTTAATTGGTGGACTGCCTGCTTTATATATTTTTATTATTCTTAAAAAAGTACCGGAGTCTGTCCCTTATCTGATTAACCGTGGTCGGATTAATGAGGCGCATATATTAGTACAGCAACTGGAACGCCAGTGTGGTGTAGAGGTAATAGAAACACTAGAGGTTCAACCGGTTGCTAGCCAGAAAAGTGTTTCGTTCAAGCAGCTCTGGTCAGGGCAGTTTGCGCGTCGCAGTCTGATGTTATGGCTAATCTGGTTTGGGATCGTCTACTCTTATTATGGAATTTTTACCTGGTTACCTAGCCTGCTGGTTAAACAGGGTTATAGTATTGTCCAGTCCTTTGAATATGTCCTGATTATGATTTTGGCCCAGCTTCCAGGTTATATTGTGGCAGCCTGGCTGGTCGAGAAATTAGGCCGTAAAATCACTCTGGCGGGTTTTATTGGGTTTTGTGCAGTCTCGGCCTATTTCTTCGGTCAGGCTTCTAGTGTCAGTATGATCATGTTCTGGGGCTGTCTGATGTCTTTCTTCAACCTCGGCGCATGGGGCGTACTCTATACATATACCCCGGAACAGTATCCGGCCAATATCCGGGCTTTTGGTTCAGGCTGGGCTTCAGCCGTTGGCCGCATGGGCGGCATACTGGCGCCACTGGTAGTGACACAAATGATGGTAGCAGACCATGGCTTTAGCCATGTGTTCCTGATGTTTACATTGGTCCTAGTTGCTGTAGCGCTGGTGATCATTATTCTGGGTGAAGAAACCAAGGGTAAAACACTGGAGTCAATTGGTCTGTAAAGTTGGGTTATCTCATGGTTTTCCGGTTGCCTAAAAATTCCAAAACGTTTAGTTTCACATCATAAGACATAAATTGTCGCACTGTATTCCGGCATACTCTTGTGTATCTGGCAGGTGCGGCATAGCATAAGAACCCAGATAAAAACGATTGATTTAGGATTATAGGTTGTTATGACAAGCCTTGCGCATCATGCGACAGAAAACCGCTCAGTAGCAGAATTTACCGAACAGGCTTACCTGAACTATGCCATGTATGTAATCATGGATCGTGCCTTACCGCATATTAGTGATGGCCTTAAACCTGTTCAACGCCGTATCGTTTATGCTATGAGCGAACTTGGTCTGAAACACAGTGGCAAGCCAAAAAAATCCGCGCGTACAGTGGGTGATGTGCTGGGTAAATATCATCCGCATGGTGACTCGGCCTGTTATGAAGCTATGGTATTGATGGCACAACCGTTCAGCTACCGTTATCCGTTTATTGAAGGCCAAGGTAACTGGGGTTCACCGGATGATCCAAAATCATTTGCAGCCATGCGTTATACCGAAGCGAAGCTGTCCCAGTATAGTGAAGTATTATTGTCTGAACTTGGGCAGGGCACAGTAGAATGGCAGGATAACTTTGATGGCTCGCTTAAAGAACCGGTAACCTTGCCTGCCCGCGTACCTAATATTCTTATGAACGGTACTACAGGCATCGCGGTTGGTATGGCAACAGATATTCCGCCGCATAACCTGCGTGAAGTCATTAAGGGAACTATTGCATTAATCCGTAATCCGAATACCAGCGAGGCCAAACTGGCCGAGTATATTCCAGGGCCTGACCTGCCGACTAAAGCTGAAATTATCACCTCAAAAGATGAACTGCTAAAAATCCAGTCTACCGGGCGTGGCAGTTATCGTATGCGTGCAGTGTATACGGTCGAAAAAAATGAAATTATTATTACTGAGCTGCCTTATCAGGTCTCAGGCTCTAAAATTATTACCCAGATTGCTGACCAAATGCAGGCCAAAAAGCTGCCATTAGTTAGTGATCTTCGGGATGAGTCTGATCATGTCAATCCGACCCGCCTGGTCATTGTCCTGCGCTCTAACCGGGTAGATGCCGACACTGTGATGAGCCATCTGTTTGCTACTACGGATTTGGAAAGTAGTTACCGTGTCAATCTGAACATGATTGGTGCCGATGGGCGTCCACAGGTTAAATCTATCCGGAAAATCCTGCTGGAATGGATTGAAATCCGTAAAGAGACAGTTACCCGCCGACTGCAGTATCATCTCAACAAGATTGAAAAACGTCTGCATATATTGGCCGGACTTTTAATTGCCTATCTGGATATTGATACTGTAATTCGCATTATTCGTGAAGAAGATCATCCTAAGGCCGTACTGATTCAGACCTTTAAAATTGATGAAACCCAGGCTGAGGCAATTCTTGAATTAAAACTGCGGCACTTGGCCAAGCTTCAGGAAATAGAAATCCGTCAGGAACAGGATGAGCTTTCGGCACGTGCTGCTCTTATTCGTGAACAGCTGGCTAATCCTGAGTCTTTAAAGAATCTGATTATTGGTGAATTAAAAGAAGACGCCAAAAAATTTGGGGATGGGCGCCGTTCTCCTATTGTGGAGCGTGAAGGTGCGGTTCAGATGCGTGAGCAGGACCTGATTCCGGCAGAACCAGTCACTGTAATTCTATCAGAAGCAGGCTGGATTCGCTCTGCTAAAGGTGCAGATGTCGATGCAGAAAAGCTTAACTATCGTGCTGGAGATCAGTATTTAAGTCATGCTTCTGGTAAAAGTAACCAGCGTGTTTATATTCTGGATGAAACCGGCCGGAGTTATGCACTGGCTATCAACAGTCTGCCTTCTGCAAGAGGTTTGGGAGAACCGCTCAGTTCTAAACTTTCTCCAGCGAATGGCGTTTCCTTTATTCAGATACTGGTTGAAGAAGATGATCAGGAAATTATTGCGATCAGTTCTAAGGGTTATGGCTTTAAAACCCAGGCAAAACAGCTGGATACTAATGCCAAAGCCGGTAAGGCATTTCTCAGTATTCCTGAAGGTGGCAAAGCTTTACCATTGCTGGTAAATCCAGATTGCTCTCATCTGGCCTTATTAACTGATACAGGCCGCTTGCTGGTCTTACCCGTGTCAGAATTGCCAAGTCTCAACAAGGGTAAAGGAAACAAGTTGATACAACTTGAGCAGGACGAGCAGCTATTATCTATGACAACTTTGAATTTAAATGAAATAATTCAGGTAATTGCAGGTCAGAAAATTCTTAATATAAAACCGGGCGATTTAGATAAATACTTAGGAAAAAGAGCGTCTAAAGGGCAACTTCTGCCAAGAGGATATCAAAAAGTAAATAGACTCCTGATTCAAAGATAATACTAGCATCCATGTTCATAAATACGTTATATATGTGAATGTATTCGTGAAGATGGATGCAATGATCGAGCATAAACAAGTTAAAAAATAGGCTCGTCATTGAAAAATATTTGACTAAGGATATTGATTGGAGAAAATGGCATTATGGAAAAGATTTGGTTCGCTGAATACCAAAAGACAGGGATACCGGAAACTGTAGAATTACCCCCAGAAGATACCTCGCTGGTCGATATTTTCGAACGTAATTTCCAAAAGTTTGGTACACGTGATGCCTTTATCTTTATGGATAAAGCCATGTCCTTTAATGAACTTGAGGAAGCAAGCCGCAAGTTTGCTGCCTATTTGCAAAGCTTGGGGTTAGCAAAAGGCACACGTGTTGCGGTTATGATGCCAAATGTCCTGCAATATCCTGTTGTTGCACTCGGTGTATTCCGTGCCGGCCTCATATTAGTCAACGTCAACCCGCTTTATACGGCGCGTGAACTTGAACATCAGCTGAATGATTCAGGTTCTGAAGTATTGGTTATTGTAGAAAACTTTGCTTCTGTCTATCAGGCAATTATCGGTAAAACACCGGTCAAGCATGTGGTGGTTGCTTCGGTAGGCGATATGCTGGGTACCTTGAAAGGCACACTGGTAAACTTTGTCCTGCGTAAAGTACGCAAGCAGATTCCAGAATGGAATATTCCGGGGCACAACAAGTTTAATGCAGCACTGGCAAAAGCTAATCCAAGCAATTATAAGCGCCCCAATCTGACCTTAAGTGATACTGCTGTTCTTCAGTATACGGGCGGAACTACAGGGGTATCCAAAGGCGCCGAACTGACACATCGGAATCTGGTTGCCAACATGTTGCAATGTGACGGTATTTTTCAGAGCAAATTTGGTGCAACAGATGGGGACAAAAATGACCGTATTTTCTGTGCGCTACCGCTTTATCATATCTTTGCATTTATGGTTTGTGCCCTGTATGGCATGTATAAAGGCCAAGCAAACGTTCTGATTCCTAACCCGCGTGATCTACCAGGCGTTATTAAAGAGCTGCGTAAATATCAGCCATCATTCTTCCCGGCGGTTAACACACTGTTCAATGCACTGGTGCATAACGAAGAGTTCAAGCAGCTTGACCATAGCAAAATGAAAATGGCTATGGGGGGCGGTATGGCTGTACTGCCATCTACGGCTGAAGCCTGGAAACGGGTTACCGGAACTACTATCATTGAAGGTTATGGCTTGTCTGAAACCTCGCCAGTGGCAACTGCTAATCCACCAGCCTCTACAGAATTTAGCGGCACGATTGGTATCCCACTGCCATTAACAGAAGTGGCTATTCTGGATGATGATGGTAATGAAGTTGCTTTGGGTGAGCAGGGAGAAATCTCGATCCGTGGTCCACAGGTAATGAAAGGCTACTGGAATCGTCCGGAAGAAACTGAAAAAGTCATGACTAAAGACGGCTTTTTCCGTACCGGTGATATCGGCATCATGAATGACCGGGGCTATGTAAAAATTGTAGACCGTAAAAAGGATATGATTCTGGTTTCTGGCTTTAATGTTTATCCATCTGAAATTGAAGAAGTGATTGCTAAACATCCTAAAGTACTGGAAGTGGCTGCTATTGGTGTGGCAGACGAGAAATCAGGTGAAGTGCCTAAACTGTTTGTGGTTAAAAAAGATTCTTCCTTAACAACTGAAGAAGTTCTGGCATTTGCTAAAGAAAATCTGACCGGTTATAAACGCCCGCGTTATGTGGAGTTTATGGAAGAATTGCCAAAATCAAATGTTGGTAAAATCCTGCGTAAAGATTTACGAAAAACTGCTTAAAATAAAAGCGCCTTCGGGCGCTTTTTTATTGTCCTAAAATTATTTTTTCATTAACCACCGGTCAAAATAAGGCCGTCCAATACCCACTATACCGAGAAAAATAAACATCGTACCAAACTGACGACTTAAACCTGAAATATGAAGAGTTTTATAGGTCAGAAAGTTATCAATCAGACAGTAGATGAGTACAATGACCAGCCAGTGCCAGAGTGGTAAACGTTTAATACCAACTGCATAAAAGGCTATAGTCAGGATAATAAAAGTACCCAACCAGGATGCCCAGTTCATATTGGCACAGATAACACTCAGTAAAAATGCAGTAATAGGCAGTACGATCTTAAAAACGCGGTCAACTTGACGCTGATGCTGCTGCTGTTTCTCCAGCACTTCAAACATATCTTTTTCATCAGGTGCTAACATGCCGTGTTCACTCATCAGATTTATAAAAACACTATATTTAACAAAATTTGTCGCTAAAACACCATGCTATGATATATCTTTCACTGGGAATTGATGAGAACAATATTCATGCATGGCATAAGCGGGATCATTTATATCATTTTAGCAGCTTGTCTTTTGCCCTATGTATTTACAGGCATTGCCAAGATGGCTGGTGGATTTAAAGCCAGAGATAACCAGAATCCACGTGAATTTCTTGCCCAGACCAAAGGTGTTGCTGCCAGGGCCAATGCGGCACAGCAGAACGGTTTTGAGAGTTTACCGCTTTTTATTGCGGCAGTGTTAATGGCAGAGTACATGGTCGTACCACAGAGTATTATTATGACCTTAGGTTTGGCCTATCTGGTGTTACGGGTCATCTATGGTATTTGTTACCTGGCCAATCTGGCTATGTTGCGCTCGATCATCTGGTGCCTTTCACTACTTTGTCCAATATTTCTACTGATTATTACCATCAAGATTAGTTGATTAAAGCATTGCTCAGATAAATCTTCATTTTTAGTGAGCTGGCGTTATAATTTCATCGGTTTGATCCTGTCCGTAATAGTGACAGGATCTGAAGACTTCACTGTTAAAGAGTACGGCTATGAGCTACAGCAATATCCCAGCGGGTAAAGATGCACCAAATGACATCTATGTAATTATTGAAATTCCTGCAAATGCAGCACCGATCAAATATGAAATTGATAAAGACTCTGATGCACTATTTGTAGACCGTTTTATGGGTACCGCCATGTTCTATCCAGCGAACTATGGTTATGTGCCAAATACTTTATCGTTGGATGGTGACCCACTAGATGTCTTGGTTGTTACACCATATCCGGTTGAACCAGGTTCAGTTATTCGTTGCCGTCCAGTCGGTAAATTGAACATGGAAGATGACGGCGGTGTAGATGCCAAACTTGTTGCTGTACCACACGAAAAGTTAACACCAATTTATAAAGACGTTCAAGAATATACCGATCTGCCACCTTTATTGATCAGCCAAATTGAACATTTCTTCCAGCACTATAAAGATCTTGAACCAGGTAAATGGGTTAAGTTAAGTGGTTGGGAAGGTGCAGATGTAGCTAAACAAGAAGTGTTGAGCTCAATTGCTGCCTATGCTGAAGCAAATAAATAATTTGTCTTAGGCCCAGCGTTCTTATTCTGATAATTAAGGGCGCAATAAAAAACCTGCATAATGTGCAGGTTTTTTTCACTTAAATAGTTCTAAAAATTAAAATAATTTCACAGGAACATCTAAGAATATACGCCATTCATTAGTATCACCAATGTACATACCTTGGTATGCATCACTTGCTCGATAGTACGAGTTACGGATACGAAGGCTTGCATCTTTAGCAAAACCAGATTGAACGGTATATTTTACCTGATTGAAGAATTCACGTTCTTGAGCATCATCCGTAGTTGGAGTTTTGATATCCCAGCCGTAAACAAATGCAGTCGTCCAGTTTAATCCCGGTATACCGTAGTCATTGAGGTTAAGATTGTATTGAACTTGAGCTGACTTTTCATGGTTTCCAATGAAGTCAGAAAGGTATGAGTTTGGCAAATAGATACTTTGGAAACCATCAGCATTATAAGCATAGTCATAACCAGTATTGCCTGTATTTTGCTGATAGGCGAGCATTACCGTATGCGCGTTCTGGTTATAAGTTCCAGAAATTGCCCAAATATTATTTGAACGGTCTGCCGGATTACTTGCTGTCGTATAACCAGTTAATGCATCTCTATCCCATTCAGTATGATAACCACTGAAGTCATAAGTAATAGAACTGTCATTAGTTAAAGGCAACTTGTAATTAGCATTTACATAGTGACGCTCTAATTTATCCTTAGAGTCTAAACCGTAATATGAAGCATTGAGCTGGTCATTAAACTTGTACTTGGCGCCCCAAACTACTGCACGATCAAGGTTGTTTCCGTCTGTAGAAATCTGATCCGACATCTGGTCTTTAGTAAATTTACCGGCAATCAGTTCCAGATTTTCAATTTCACGGCTGTTTGCCAGTACACCTGTAAAGTATTCAGGGACCAAGCGTGCAGTGTTACTTGCCAGTACGGGCAAATCCAGAACTTGAGTACCATAGCGGACTGTGGTGTTAGACATACGAGCTTTCACAGTTGCGCCACCACGAGCCCAGTGGTCATAAGGTTCCCCATTACTGTCACGAGGAATCATATTGTTAGCAGAGTTTTTATTATCCCCGATTTTAAATGATAAATCACCGACAGCTCCTACCCCGAAGCCAACGATACCTTTAGTAAAACCAGACTCTAAATTAAAAATGGCTGTTTGTGCCCATGAACTTGTGTCATGAACACCATTTTTTTTATCACGGTAAAGATAACCGTTGCGGAATAAAACTGATCCTTCAGCATCTTCGACAAATCCTTTCGCTTCACTTTGTTCGCTAGCGTAGACTGAGGTTAGGCCAATAGCATGAATTAGAACTGCTAAAGTAAGTTTTTGGACTTTTAGCATTGGAGCCTCATAAATAAGATAAATTACTATTTTGTTTAGAAAAAACACAAAATCAGGTTAGATTTTATATAAAGTTTATAAAAAAATAACGTTTTTATTATCTTTATTACACTAAAGTTATGCAATATTTACATTTATAATAATTTAAGTAATCTTTTAAAAAACTCATTATAAGATGTTTTATTTTAAAATTTACTTTCAAATCAGAATATTATTTTAAGAAGAGAGTTAAATAAAAGTACTTTTATATAATAATAATCATTATTACTAACTTGAATTATGGTCTTGAATAAAAAGTGTATCGCTTTATCTGAATTAAAATTCACAACCAAAGTCGCAGTATTCTGTTTACATTATTAAAAATAATAAGGCCCACTGAAGTAAATTTTGTTATTTAGACATTTATTTGATTTTTTAAGTAGGTCCCAGTCCAATAGCAAACTTTAATTTATTATTATTTGATCATTCTAAAAACAATAAATTGGCATAACTATTGCTAAGTCTTAGGCGTGAATTTTAAAAACAAACCAAACAATACACGCCACTCTCTAAAGGGGATACAAGATGTCAAAAAATATTCTTAAAGCTGCTCTTTTTACAGTTATCAGTGGAGTTTCTGGCTTAAGTCTCGCAGAAGAAACCCGGCCTTTTCCTTTTCCGGGAGAGGTTACCGGAAATATCGGAGTATTTTCCAGCTATAACCTGCGTGGTCTAACGAATGTTCCTGAGAACTCGGATGCAACTATACAAGGTGGGCTGGATTATAGCCATCCATCTGGGTTTTATGCGGGGTATTGGGGTTCCAGTCTGGACTATTCTTTGGCTGATTACGATCCACTGACTGAAAGTTATAAGGGTGGTGACTCCTTTGAGCATGATTTTTATCTGGGTTATAAAGGTTCAATCAATGAAGATACCGGCTTCACGATAGGCGGTACTTACTATTATTACTATAACTCAGATGTTGACTCTGACGGCTTTGAAACACTGCTTGGCTTAAATTATAAAGATTTTGGTATTACTGCCCAGACGCTGACCCAAAATACCACTTGGGGTAATCAGGGTGATACCTATCTGCTAGCCACTTACAGCCGGGCTTTACCACAAGCTTTTACTGCAAATTTTGCTCTGGGCGCTTATTACTATGGTGATGATGACGAATTTATTACGACGACAGAAGATTTCAATTTCAGACATTTTACTGTCGGTTTAAGTCACCCTTTAGGAGATACCGGAGCCAATATGAGTCTGGATTATATTATTGGTGGATATGACCGTATGGATGATAAACAAAAGAATAAAGTGGTACTTGGCTTAAAATACAGTTTTTAAGCATTCTCAGAAATAAAAGCCAAGCTGATCTGAATCTGTCTTGGCTTTTTTAGTTCAGGACTGACTGCGGTAAGAAAGCGCTTCACTTAAATGACTTGTCTGGATTTCTTTGGAAAGTGCCAGATCAGCAATTGTTCTGGCTACACGTAAAACCCGATGATAAGCACGGGCAGAGAGATTGAGTCGTTGCTGTGCCATTTCAATTATACGTAGTGAGCTTTGGTCCAGCTGTGCATGCAGTTCGAGCTGTTTAGGGGAAAGCAGCTGGTTAAGGCAACTCTGGCGTTGGAGCTGCTGTTTATAAGCTAAAATGACACGTTTCCTGACTGTGTCTGAATTCTCAGCAGGTGTGGTTTGCTGGAGTTCATGCGCCTGCAAGGGTGGCACATCAATATGCAGATCAATCCGGTCCAGCAATGGACCGGAAATACGGTTCTGATAGCGCTTGATTGCATCGGCTGAACACTGGCAACGGTTATCCTGATTAAATGCATAACCACATGGACAAGGATTCATAGCTGCTACCAACTGGAAGTTGGCCGGAAAAGTCATTTGCCGGGAAGCCCGAGAAATAACAATTTCCTTAGACTCGAGTGGCTGACGTAAAACTTCCAGTACTTTGCGGTCAAATTCAGGAAGCTCATCTAGAAATAAAACACCTAAATGTGCCAGAGTGATTTCACCAGGCTTGGGTTGCGAGCCGCCGCCGACCAGCGCAATAGCAGATGCAGTATGGTGTGGAGCCCGAAAAGGCCGTTGTCCAAAGGGATGCTGAACATTGGCAATTGAATAGATACTGGCAACTTCAAGATTTTCCTGGGCATTGGGCGGAGGTAAAATGCTGGGTAACCTTGAAGCCAGCAGGGTCTTTCCAGTTCCAGGAGGGCCCTTAAAAAGTAGAGAGTGACCGCCTGCTGCTGCAATTTCCAAAGCACGCCGTGGGCGCAGTTGCCCCTTAATATCTGCCAAATCCAGTTTATAATCTTGAGCAGCTTCAGGTAGTTTCCTTTTAACCGGTAATAATGGCTGTTGCTGTAGTAAATGCTGGCAAACCTGTTTTAGGTGCTGTGCTCCGTAGACCTGAAAGTCAGGGAGCTGCGCTGCTTCCATTGCATTTGCTTCTGCCAGTATCAGCTGATGCCGTACTTTTTGACATGCCATGGCAATTGCCAGTGTGCCGCTTACCGGACGCAAGCAGCCATCTAGAGCCAGTTCACCAATAAATTCAATCTGTTCTGTACTTTGTTCAGGGAGCTGGCCTGAAGCAACCAAGATTCCCAAGGCAATCGGTAGATCTAGACGTGAACCATCTTTGGGCAAATCGGCAGGAGCCAGGTTAATAGTAAGGCGTTTGGTGGGAAACTGAAAGCCGCTATTAATGATCGCCGAGCGAACCCGATCTTTACTTTCACGTACTGCGGCTTCAGGAAGCCCTACAATAGTCAGGGAAGGAAGCCCCTGACTCACATGAACTTCAACTTCAATAGAAGGCGCATGTAGCCCCAGCACCCCCCGGGTATAAATTTTGGCAAAAGACATTTTATTGTTCCGTTATGATCTTATTTTTGTTGATTATGGTCTTCAAGTGCACTGTTAAGGTGCTTATTTTTTGTTCTTTAAAGTCTCTTCCAGGATATTGACCTGTTGCGTAAGCTGTTCGAGACGCAAATTGGCATTTTGTAGGGCAACACGCTGCCGTTCCATTTCCTGTTTAGAAACCAGATCCATTTTTTCTACAGCTTCATTTAATAAAGCCCTTAGATTTTTCTCAATATCTTTTTTAGGTTGGTCTATCTGCTCAAGAATGGCCTGTAATAGGGTTTCAATCATAGGGAATCCAGAAAATTATAAATATGGGCATACTTTAACACTGCTGAGGGGTATACCCTAGCCTGTTGAGTACATATAAAATTTTATATATTGAACAAGTTAAAATTACATATAAAAATGTTTATTTTTTAAAGTTTAGTCAAGCTGATCAAGTATAATCAAGCGTACGTCTCATGCCAAAAAATTCTATTTTCCCCAACCTTTAGAGATTATTGGCATGAAAATTGAACATAAAACCTTACTGGTGAAACAAGCCGAAGGAAACTGAAATGAAGCTCGTAACTGCAATTGTAAAACCATTTAAATTGGATGACGTGCGTGAAGCCCTGTCTGACATCGGTGTTCAAGGTATTACTGTAACTGAAGTCAAAGGCTTTGGACGTCAAAAAGGCCACACTGAACTATACCGTGGTGCAGAATATGTTGTTGATTTCCTGCCAAAAGTAAAAATCGAAATTGCGATCAGTGATGATCTGGTGGATTCAGTGATTGAATCTATTACCCGTGTTGCCAGCACAGGAAAAATTGGCGACGGGAAAATTTTTGTGACCAATCTGGAACAGGTCATCCGTATTCGTACTGGCGAAACAGGACCGGATGCTGTCTAAGTTGGCATAAAGTTTGCTGAGTAACTGATAACTCAGAAATAAAGGTTGGGGGACACAAATGAAAAAAATGCTGCTTGCGCTCAGTCTGTCGGGCGCACTTTTAGGTGGATCAGCGGCTTGGGCCGAACCAACACCAGCTGATTCCGCCGTTACTGAAACTGTGGTTTCAACTTCATCTGACTCTACAATAATAACTCCGGCCGAACAGCCGGCTAATATAGCGCCTGCCGAAGAAGAGGCGCAGGCCGATTCAGGTGATACCGCTTGGGTGCTTATCTCTACTGCACTCGTTCTGCTAATGACAATTCCAGGCTTGGCTCTATTCTATGGCGGTATGGTCCGCAAGAAAAATGTTTTAAGTACAATGGCACACAGCTTTGTGGCTACTGCCGTAGTAAGTATAGTCTGGATTGTGATTGGTTATAGTCTGGCATTCAGCGAAGGTAATGCCTTTGTTGGTGGACTGGACAAGCTCATGCTTATGGGAATCGGGCCGTCTGCTGTGCAAGGCACCATCCCGGAAATTCTGTTTATTGTATTCCAGATGACCTTTGCCATTATTACGGTAGCTATCATCAGTGGTTCGATTGCCGAGCGGATGAAATTTGGCGCATTTATTACTTTTGTCGCATTCTGGGTGGTGCTGGTCTATGCCCCGATTACCCATTGGGTATGGGGTGGTGGCTGGTTAGCCAATGATGGTGCGCTGGACTTTGCTGGTGGTACTGTAGTTCATATCAATGCTGGTGTAGCAGGTCTGGTGGCTGCCTATATGCTGGGTAAACGGATGGGATTAGGCCGTGAATCTATGGCGCCACATAATCTGACTCTCACTATTCTGGGCGCCAGCCTGTTGTGGGTAGGCTGGTTTGGTTTCAATGCCGGCTCTGCACTGGGTGCAAATGGAGCAGCAAGCTACGCTATGATCGTGACTCAGGTGGCAGCAGCCGCAGCTACAATCGCCTGGCTGGTGGCAGAAAAATTTGTACGTGGCAAGGCCTCAGTACTGGGTGCTGTTTCAGGAGCGGTAGCTGGTCTGGTGGTTATTACTCCGGCCGCAGGTTTTGTGACAGTAAGTGGCGCATTAATTATGGGGCTGATTGGTGGAGTATCATGTTTCTGGGGCACTACAGCTCTTAAACGGTTACTCAAAGCCGATGACTCGCTGGATGCCTTTGGCCTGCATGGAGTAGGCGGTATTGTCGGGGCAATTTTAACCGGTGTATTTGCCAGTGAACTGATTATGGGTGATGCAGTTCCTACCGACATGATGAAACAGTTGTGGGTACAAGTAGAGGGTGTGCTGGCGACTATTGCTTATAGCGGCATCTTGACCTTCGTGATTCTAAAAATTATTGATCTGGTGATTGGCCTGCGTGTCTCTTCTGACGATGAACGTATGGGTCTGGATTTAAGCCAGCATGGGGAACGCATCGAATAAGCGGGAACCTGATGACAGGCAGCCCTACGGGGCTGTTTTTTTATGGCAGAACTGGCGAAAGTGCAGCAATATGCAGAATTTTTGCTACACTAGGTTAAGTTGATCATTTCTATTCAAGTCTATGCATTGTCCATTTTGTAATGCCGCAGACAGTAAAGTCATTGATTCGCGTCTTGCTGCCGAGGGCTGCCAGATCCGCCGGCGAAGAGAGTGCATCAATTGCGGTGAGCGCTTTACGACGTTCGAAAGTTATGAAGTCGTCATGCCGCGTGTCATTAAATCCAATGGAAAAAATGAACCGTTTGATGAGGCCAAGCTTCGTCGTTCCCTGATGCATGCCCTGCAAAAACGCCCGGTGACTCAAGAGCAGATTGAAACGGTACTGAGCGATATTCAGCTTCAAATCCGTCGCTTGGGTGAACGTGATGTTAAATCGCAGACTATCGGTGAAATCGTCATGCAGTCTCTGTTTGCACTGGACCATGTAGCCTATGTAAGGTTTGCATCGGTATATCAGGACTTTCAGGATGTTGAGGCATTTCGGCGCCAAATTGAACAGATGCAGCAACGTTAACAGAAGCGGAGAAAGGTAGTGAATAGCGGACTTGACCAAGACTATTTTTATATGCGGCGTGCCATTGAGCTTGCGCGTCTCGGTCAGTATTCAACCAAGCCCAATCCGAATGTTGGCTGTGTAATTGTCAAGGATGGCCAAATTATTGGTGAAGGCTATCATCCACGCGCGGGACAGCCTCATGCCGAGGTATTTGCGTTGCGTCAGGCGGGTGAGCAGGCTCAAGACGCAACTGCATATGTCACGTTGGAACCCTGTGCACATTATGGCCGTACTCCTCCATGTGCAGAAGCATTGGTCAAACATCAATTAAAAAAAGTAGTAATTGCCTGCCCTGATCCGAACCCGCTGGTCGCAGGTAAGGGTATAGCCATTTTAAAACAAGCTGGTATCGATGTGGAGAGTGGTATCTGTGAAAATGAAGCGGTACAGCTTAATTGCGGCTTTTTGAAAGCCATGGCTGTAGGCATGCCTTATGTACGCCTCAAAGTAGCTTCCAGTCTCGATGGTCGTACAGCAATGGCTTCAGGTGAGTCAAAATGGATCACAGGTAAAGCTGCCCGGCAGGATGTGCAACATTGGCGTGCAATTTCAGGAGTAGTGATTACCGGTATACAGACAGTGCTGGCTGATGACTGCCAGCTGAATGTACGTTGTTTACCCGGAACTGATTTGCAGACCGTTGTGCAGCCCAAACGGCTGGTACTGGACCGTCAGGGGCAGTTACCGTTAACGGCCAGAATATTGGCTAGTCCGGAACAACTTATGGTAATGGGACCCTTCCGGCAGGAACTTGCCGACTTAGGCGTGATACAATTACCGTTACAGCCTTTAAAAGGGTTATTACAGACCTTATGTAACCAGTATCAGATTTTTGATGTGCTGGTTGAAGCGGGAGCAACGCTTTCTTCTGCCTTCTTGCAGGAAAAACTGGTTGATGAGATGATCAGCTATGTTGCACCCACTTTTTTGGGGCAATCTGCCCGTGCGATGTTTAATGCTGAATTTATCAGTATGGCTGAGCAACTTCGTTTTAAGCTGGAAGATGCTACAATTGTAGGTGATGATCTCCGCTTAAGGTTAATCCCTACTCAAGAGACAGTATGAATTCAGAGTCTTCGGTTTATCACAAGCGTCGTCATGCCGCCCGCACGACAGATGAATATCTTTTTCATCAGCTGGTTCCTTATCTGGGTAACAAGCGCCGACTACTCCACCTGATTTTAGAAGCACTTGAAATTACTGGTACCCTGAATCAGGGCAATAAACGTGCCCCGATTTTTGCTGATTTCTTCGCTGGTAGCGGAGTGGTTTCACGTCTGGCCCGTCAAAATGGCTATCGTGTGATTGCCAATGACTGGGAACCTTATAGTCATGCACTGAATCATGCAATCTTGTCCTGTGTAGAGGCGCCTGCTTTTAAAGAGCTGGGCGGCTATCAAAAAGCAATTGATTATTTAAACCGTTTGCCTGAAGTCAAAGGCTGGGTGACCCATAATCTGTGTCCGCGTAATGACGAAGTTTATGATCCGACTCGTGACAGACTGTTCTTTAAGCGTCGCAACGGTATGCGTATTGACGCTATTCGCCAGCAGATTGCAACCTGGCAGGCACAAGGTGCAATTGATGATGTTGAGATGAGTGCCCTGCTTGCGCCATTGCTTTATTCTGCCAGTTTTGTCAGTAATACCAGTGGTGTATTTAAAAGTTTTCATCAGGGCTGGGGAGGAAAGACCCAAACAGCCCTGGAACGAATTGAATCATTATTGTGGCTAACGCCTGGCCGTTTCTGCGAAGTAGGTGAGCCGAACAAGCCGGCTGCTGAAATGTGGTGTGTAGATGCCCAGCATCTGGCTAATCAGATGAGTAGCTTTGAGGTCGATGTCGCCTATCTGGACCCGCCTTATAACCAGCATGCCTATAGCAGTAACTATCATGTATTAAATGCATTAACTTTATGGGACCAGGTGGACTTGCCGAGCCCGGATACCAAAGGCTATAAAAGTGGGATTGACCGTGCTTGGCGCAAAGAACGTCCAAGTCCATACAATTCATCTAAACATGCTAAAAAAGCTTATGAAAAGCTGCTGTCAACGATTAATGCACGCTATATTCTGACCAGTTATTCAACTGATGGTAATATAGAAGCCAAGGATTTGCTGAAGGCCAATCTGGAGCGTGGCAAAGTGACACTGCTCACGCAGGATGTACCACGTTATCGGGTCAGCAAGCAGCGTCAGTCAGAGCGGGCACGTGTACTTGAGTTTATTGTCATTACCGATACCCATGCCAAATCCGGTCCGCCTTTACGTCAGCTGCTCAGCCAGCTTTATCATTTTGCTGAACTTGGTGGTGTAGATACCTCCGGCGTGAGTACGCAATTAGCCCTGTGGTAAATTATTTAAGAGAAGAGATCTATGTTTACAGGCATTATTGAAAGTCTTGGAAAAGTACAGAGCCTGCAGAGCGTAGGCGGAGATGTACGGTTACGGATTCAGACTGACCTTGATATGTCTGATGTAAATTTGGGAGACTCGATCGCGACCAATGGTATCTGTCTGACCGTGATTGAATGGGGCGAGAACTGGTATGCAGCGGATGTTTCACGAGAAAGTTTAAACCGTACTACATTAGGGCAATGGAAAGTTGGACAACCGGTCAATGTTGAAAAGGCTATGCTACCGACTACGCGTTTCGGTGGCCATATTGTCAGTGGCCATGTTGATGCGGTTGGTGAAATCACCTTGGTCCGTGAAGATGCACGTTCTGTTTACTATGAAGTGACTGCTCCAAAAGAAATTGCCAAGTATCTGGCCGAAAAAGGCTCGATCACTGTAGACGGTATCAGCCTGACCATTAATCATCTGCGTGGTAATATCTTAAGCCTGAATCTGATACCGCATACTGCCGAGCGCACCAATATCAGTACCTGGAAAACAGGCAGCAAAGTTAATCTGGAAGTAGATGTGTTGGCACGCTACATTGAACGTTTGTTGCTAGGTGATAAAGCTGCTGAACAGAAACCTGAGTCTTCTATCAGTATGGCATTTCTGGCAGAAAATGGTTTCTTGAAATAAGCTTAATAATTTGCTTTTAATATAAAAAACCGGCCATTATGACCGGTTTTTTATATTAAAATTTGATCATAGTGAGTACAGGATATATTGCTGGGCTTTTTAAAATGGTAGTTTCTTTCAGTCTAAATCAGCCTGTTTCAGATGCATGAGATAAAAATACAGATATAGAGAGAAAATCTGCACGACTGATCAATAAATCCTGTGTGGAGACAGTCCACTGTTCACCCATAGAAATTTGTGAAATATGAGCAGAGAGTGGGCTGGTTGAGTGTATCCATAAATCTTCCTGAGCATCTGATAACTGGTCCTACTGCTGTAATGAGCACGATTCCGGCAGTATATGTCTATTGCACTACCTTGTTGCTAGCCAGTCTTATGAGAGCTCACCAGCCTTACCGGTTTTAAGCATCTAATCTTGGATAGATGTCTTAAACTTTGTATTTTTCAGGATGTATTCGATCTCTTCATGAGCTGCTGCCTGTAACCTGGCACGAAAGGCACTCACTGCCTGTTCAATCTGGGTATCTGCTTCAAGCTCTAAACGCAGGCGTACACTTTCAAGTTCAGTGAGAATTTGTTCATCCTGAACTTTCAGAAAATATTTCTGGGCGTAATCAATGGCTGGAAGCTCAGGATTTTTATGATAACGTGAACTGTACTCCAGTGTTTCCTGACTCAGCATCTGGTTCAAAATATACAGCTGCTCAGTCTGTTGATGAAACTGACGAGCTTCATCTTCATATAGCCCGGCATTATAAGCAGTTTGGTCGGCGCGTTTTTTCGCCAGAGATTTTTCTAGAGCCCGTTGTTTGCGAATACGGGCCTGTTCCAGCAGTTCTGCTTTGAGTTCAGCGTAAGCAGTTTCAATTCTCTGCTGTGATTCAAGCTGAGCTCTCTGCTCTCTTGCCTGCCAGTTCTGGATAGAAGTTTCTGGTCGCAGTAATTCACAGATTCGCTTGAGGTCATCTTCATATACTTGCCGGACAGGTTCCGGAGTATCCAGCCAGCGCTTTTTAAAGTCTTGACCAATATTAAGGGCCACCTGATTCTCCTCTAGATCATTTCATGTATATGGTATAAAGCTGATTTACAGTTTAAATGTGCGGGGTTGAATACCCAGTTGCCGGTAAGTTTTATATTTTTCCCGACCAGTTTGCTTGGCAGTTTCATTGTTTTCAATAATTTCAATTATATGTCCAAATTCTTCAACTGGACCAAGCGCTTTGTCAGAAAAATTAAACACCAGCCAGTCTAATTCAGCAGGCAGCTCGGCAGAAATACACACCGATGCATTAACCTGGTCAATGCCATGACCAATAAAACTGGCTGTATCGAAACTCCATAATGCTTCATCCAGCTGCTGCTGCATACTTGGATCGGGGCAATATAGCCAGATTCTGGCAGGCTGCCGCAAGATCTTACGGCATAAACGGCAAGCACTTTCTACTTGCCGTTCCTGACTTTTTTCAAACAGATAAAAACTGACCTTAGCCATTAGCCGCTGCACGGTTTGCTAAAAATTGCATCAGCATTGGAACAGGGCGGCCAGTTGCGCCTTTTGCTGCTCCAGATAACCACGCAGTACCGGCAACATCAAGATGTGCCCAGCGGTAATCTGTGGTAAAGCGCTGCAAAAAGCAGGCTGCAGTCACTGAACCGGCCTGTGGCCCGCCAATATTGCCCATATCTGCAAATGGCGAGTCAAGCTGTTCCTGGTAATCGTCCAGAACCGGCATACGCCATACACGGTCATGGCTCTGCTCTCCGGCACGGGTAATTTCGGCTGCCAGTTCATCATCTGGTGTAAACAGGCCAGAAAGTACTTTACCCAGCGCTACAACACATGCCCCGGTTAAAGTAGCAATATCAATCACCAGTGCAGGATTAAAACGTTTTACATAAGTGAGGGTATCGCAGAGTACAAGACGGCCTTCAGCATCAGTATTCAGGATTTCGACAGTCTGGCCACTCATGGTGGTAACGATATCACCCGGACGGGTAGCGTGTCCGGAAGGCATATTCTCAGCAGCCGCAACTGCTCCAATAACATGAATTGGCAGTTTTGCTTCACACAGTGCACGTATGGTCCCTAATACCGAAGCGGCACCACACATATCAAATTTCATTTCATCCATGCCTAAACCAGGTTTAAGTGAAATACCGCCCGTATCAAAGGTAACACCTTTACCCACCAGTACTACTGGTGCCTCTTCGGTTTTTACTTTATATTCCAATGTGATGACACGGCCCGGACGGTCTGAACCTTTACTTACAGCCAGAAAAGCATTCATGCCCAGATCAGCCATCTGCTGTTCATTAAGTACAGTAACTTTTAACAGATCAGGATATTGAGCCGCCAGTGCCTGTGCCTGTTCGGCCAGATATTCAGGAAAGCAGATATTGCCCGGACGGTTACCTAAATCCCGTGCAAAATTTTGTCCCGACTGTACGGCATGTAAAAGCGTTAGCTGTTGCTGGCTCAGGCTGCTCTGAGGTGCAACCAGTTCAATATGTTCCAGCTGGAACTCATTTTTCTTTGATTTAAATTCATCAAACTGATAAGCCGCCTGAGTCAGTCCAAGAGCAAACAGGTAGTGAAATTCATCAGGTAGTGCTGAAATATCAATAGTGATGTGCTTGAATTTTTTTTGTGTAGATTTAATAACAGTTTGTGCAATTTTTGCTAACTTGGCTGTTTTAAACTCACTTACCTTATCGAGCCCCAGCAGTACAGCATTCTGATGAGCTGAAGTCTGAGCGATTAATGGCAGGCATTCATTCAAACTACCCTTGAACTGTGTCGCGTCTATTAAAGCCTTTAGTTCATTGAACTGGTAGGCTGTGGCAGGCTGTTCAAGGTTTTCAGCATCAGTCAGAATGATCAGATGTTGACTGGAAGTCAGAGTAGAGGAAGAGGTATTAATTGTCAGTTTCATATGTCTTTCATGCCTATTCAATAGCTTGATTTATTAAACCATTGAAACATTTCCTTTGATAGCGTTTCAATAAGCAAGTCCGTGATAGGTTTTATATTTTTAACATTCGGGTAAACTAGCGCTAGTTCCGATTGGCCTTTTTGGAAGATTAACTTTGATTATCCGGCGTTATCTCGTCAAGCAAGTAGTTTCGACTTCACTGGTGGTCATTGCCTTATTGACCCTGATCATGATGGGCGGGCGTCTGATCAAGTATTTCGGCGTCGCAGCGCAAGGACGGCTTGATGCCAGTATTCTGCTGAGTATTATTGGCTACCGTTTACCGGAATTCTTGACCCTGATTCTTCCACTGGGATTTTTTATCGGTTTAATGCTGGTTTTTGGCCGTCTTTATGTTGACCATGAAATGGCAGTGCTGAACGGAAGTGGTATTAGCCGTAACCGGCTAGCACGTCTTCTAATTCCCCTGACACTGGTTTATATGCTGGTACAGAGCATATTGATGCTGTGGATGTCGCCATGGGGAATCCGCCAGTTTGAGCAGTTGACCACCAGTCAGGCTGTGCGTACCGGTTTTGATCTGGTCAGGCCTAAAGAATTTATTTCTTCAGGTCCTTATACGATTTATGCCGGTTCACTTTCGGAAGATCATAAAAACTTAAAAGAGATATTTTTTTATCAACGGGCAGAAAAGCCGGGTAAACCTGATGTCATGATTCTGGCCAAAGAAGCTACCCGGGTAGAAATGATGGATGACAGCGCCAATGTTGTTGATCTGGTGCAGGGCCGCCGTTACGAGATTTATCCGGGTCAACCGCGCTATTCACAGGCAGAGTTTGAAAGTTACCGGTTACGTTTGGAAAATGACAAGACTGCAAATTTTGAAAGTGATGATGTTGCTGCACTTACCACCAGTAAACTCTGGGAACAGCGGGCTGACCCGGTGGTGGCAAGTGAACTGGGGTGGCGGATATTTGTACCGTTTGCCATTATGGTCGCATTAATTCTGGCGATGGCGCTTTCTGAGGTCAGCCCACGCCAGGGACGCTACATGAAGTTATTTCCGGCTTTGCTTATTTTTGCCAGTCTGATTGTAGCGCTGATGGCCATTAAAACCCGGGCCAGTAAGGATGAAATCGGAATCTGGGCCTATCCGGCAGTTTTGCTGGTATATGCTGTTGCTGGCGCTCTCTTTTCCAGAAAGCAGAAACTGGCCCCTAAACTTAAGAAACAGATCAAGCGAGTAAGATCCTAATGCTGGCACGTAGAATTGTTGCAAAACATGTTACCAAAACCACAGCGCTCGCCATGCTGGGGGCAACCGTCGTGCTGTCTATTTTGCAGGTCCTGTTTACTTATCTGGGGGAGCTGGGAAATCTGAAAGAAGGCTATAATGCCTGGCAGGCACTATTGTATGTGTTATGGAGCGCACCACGTTATATTTATGAAATTCTACCGATTTCGGCATTGATCGGTGCAGTTTTAGGTTTAGGGACGCTAGCTTCAAACAGTGAATTAATTATCATGCGTGCCGCCGGTATCAGTCTCTGGCGGATTGTTAGCTGGGTAATGCGTTCAGCCTTATTACTGGTGATTTTATCTTTTGCCTTGAGTGAATGGGTTATTCCTGTAACTAATGAGCGTGCCGAAAGTGTAAAAAGTCACCGTTCAGTTGCACAGCTGGGTGAAGTCAAAGGCTACTGGAGCCGGGAAGGCCAGCGCTTTATTTATATTGATTATGCTAACTCGCAAGGAAATCTGCGTAATGTACAGGTAGTCGACTTCGATCAGGATTACCGCTTGCAGGCTTTACTAAATGCTGACTCTGGCCAGTTTGAACAAGATGGCCAATGGCGTTTACAGAATTCTGTACAGGTAGACATTCTGGAAGCTGGTAATGCAGTACAGCATATTGCTGAACAGCAGCCTCTCGCACTGGCGTTAAAACCTAAATATGTCCATATGGTAACACTAGACCCAGAAGATTTATCTCCAAGTCAACTAATAAGCTTCATGCGTTATATGGAAGAATACAGTCAAGTACCCAAAACCTATCAATTGGCCTTCTGGCAGAAACTGGCTTCACCATTTGCCCTGATTACCTTGGTACTGATTGCCTGCTCATTTATTTTCGGTCCTTTACGTCAGCAATCGATGGGCTTCCGGCTGGTTATTGCGCTGTTTATCGGTCTCGGCTTTTACTATCTGCAGGATTTTCTTGGCTATGCCAGTCTGGTCTATTCACCTTCTCCAGTCTGGTTTGTCTTTTTCCCGATTCTGCTGATGTTTATCGGTGGTAGTTATTTGTTATATCGGGCACGCTAGACCAATTGAAGGAACTGATAGACGGGATCGTCTAAACTCATCTCGACTACATAGAGTCTTAAGCCAAAATTGGTTAAGATAGCCTGATGAATTTGCAAACAGAAAAGAGTGTAAAAACATGACGGATGCGACAACAGGCAAAATTCCACACGTACTGGTCATCATGGATGGCATAGGTCATCGTGAAGCGGTTAAGGACAATGCCTTTCTTGCGGCAAAAACACCCAATCTGACCGCTATGAAGCAAAAGCATCCGCATGGTCTGATTTCTGGATCTGGAGAGGACGTGGGGCTTCCAGATGGACAAATGGGTAATTCAGAAGTGGGCCATATGAATTTGGGTGCTGGTCGAGTGCTATATCAGGACTTTACTCGTATTACCAAGGAAATCCGTACCGGAGCATTCTTTGAACATGAAGTGCTGGTTGATGCCGTAGAGAAAGCGAAGACAGCTAACGGTGCAGTACACATTATGGGGCTGCTATCCGAAGGCGGAGTGCATTCACATCAGGACCATATTATGGCCATGTGTGAACTGGCGCTTAAACGTGGTGCACAGGTCTATCTGCATGCTTTTCTAGATGGCCGCGACACGCCACCAAAAAGTGCCGAGTCATCTTTGCAGAAGCTGGATGCCTTATTTGCCCAATACCCGGGTCAGGGGCGTATTGCTAGCCTGATTGGCCGCTATTATGCTATGGACCGTGATAACCGCTGGGATCGTTTAGAGCAGGCCTATCGGCTGTTAACTGAAAGTGAAGCACTGCGCGTAGCAATGACTGCAACTGAAGGGCTAGAGCAGGCCTATGCAGCAAATGAGACAGATGAGTTTGTAAAAGCTACTCGTATTGGTGAGCCTGTAAAAATTCAGGATGGCGATGCAGTGGTCTTTATGAACTTCCGTGCAGACCGCGCACGCGAACTGACCCGTGCTTTCGTGGAAAAGAATTTTCAGGGGTTTGAACGGAAGGTTGTGCCAGCATTATCCAAATTTGTGATGCTGACCCGTTATCAGGCCACTATTGATGCACCGGTTGCCTATATGCCGGATGCTCTGGTTAACTCTCTGGGCGAGTACCTGTCCAATCTGGGCAAAACCCAGCTCCGTATTGCCGAAACTGAAAAATATGCTCATGTGACTTTCTTTTTTAGTGGCGGCCGTGAAGAAGAATATCCGGGTGAAAAGCGCATCCTGATACCTTCTCCAAATTTGGCAACTTATGACCTTAAGCCTGAAATGAGTGCCTATGAAGTCACGGATGAACTGGTCAAGGCTATTCATTCAGGTGAATATGATCTGCTGGTAGTAAACTATGCAAATGGTGACATGGTCGGCCATACCGGTATATTTGATGCCGCAGTAAAAGCGGTTGAAGCAGTAGATACTTGTCTTGGTCGGGTCTATGAAGCAGTAATGGCCAAGCATGGACACATGCTGGTAACAGCCGATCATGGTAATGTTGAACAAATGCAAGATTACCAAAGTGGTCAGGTCCATACCCAGCATACCACTGAACTGGTTCCTTTCATCTATGTCGGACCGACCTCTGCAGAGATTATCGAAGGGGGAGTACTTGCCGATGTTGCACCTACTTTGCTAAATCTTATGAAATTACCTGTACCGGCAGAAATGCAGGGACGTAATCTGATTCAGTTAAGTACCTCTTAAACAACGATAGGTGAATCATATGCTCCAGCACTGGAAATACAGGGCAATAATTGCCGGCCTATTAGGGTGTTGGAGTAGTACTATTCTGGCTGCCAATACGGCTAATGATGCATTTGTGCCTGAGTTAAATTCACCAGTGACGCAAGAAGATTTTGCTGAAATTCCGGTTGAGTCCATTCAGCAGTTTGTCGAGATTTATGGAATTGTAAAAGATAACTATGTTTCCGATAAGACTGATGATGAACTGTTCCAACAGGCAATTAGAGGATTGGTCAGTGGGCTGGACCGTTACTCACGCTATCTTTCAGCAGAGGATTACCGTGAACTGATTCAATATACTGAAGGAGATATTGCTTCAATTGATTTTAATTTAAATTATGATGCGCATGATCGCCAGTGGCGGATCCGTGATTTAAAAGATGGCTCGGACTCTTCCAAACTGGGATTACGCAACGGTGTATCCGTCTCGCGTATTGATAACCAGGAACTTAAGAGTCTGAACCATAGCCAGGTCAATAACCTGTTATATGGTACTGTCGGTTCAACGCTAGAAATGCAGCTGGGCAATAACGCCACACCGATCAGTTTGGTCCGTAACAAGAAGATTGAAGCCGATATTGAGCCGATATTGATTCATAACCAGCAGGTTTTGGTACTCAAGGTACATGTATTCCAGCAGGATACTGCTAACCAGATTAAATCACTTATTGAAGAGAACCAGTCACCACGTTTGAAAACAGTCCTGATTGATCTGCGCAATAACCCGGGTGGATTACTCTCGGCTGCGGTTGAGACTGCAGATCTATTCCTGAATCAGGGCGTTATTGTTTCCACCAAAAGTCGTTCAGAAGGCAGCCAGCAGTTTCAGGCTTTACCGGGCAATGAGTTCCAGAACCTGAAAATGGGTATTCTCATCAATAACCGTTCTGCTTCTGCGGCTGAGGTGTTTACAGGAGCTCTAAAAGCTCAGAAACGAGCTTGGGTTATTGGTGAAAAAAGCTATGGTAAAGGTGTAGTCCAGAAGTTATTTCCCTTACCTAATGGTGCAGCACTACAGATGACGGTGTCACATTATTACACTCCAGACGGCAACATGATTGAAGGCCGTGGTATTCAACCGGATCAGCTATTTCCGATGAGCCCAAGTATTAAAGAAGAAACTTATCTGGACAATGTGGCAGAATTACTATTAAAGAAATATCCCTGACTACTCATCATCGGTATCCAGCCCAAATTTTTTAAGTCGATAACGTAAAGAGCGAAAACTCATTCCAAGTTTTTTAGCAGCCAAAGTCCGGTTCCAGTGTGTCTGGTTCAGTGCAGTGAGCAGAACTTCTTTTTCAATATTTTCCAGATATTGCTCCAGGCCTTCGGCAGGAATTTTCCTGTGAGGGCTCAACGGAATGACTTGGTCCGTTAGCGGTTCATGATTAATTTGGCCTGCTACAAAATTTTGGACATTGCGCAAAGGTGCACTTTGTAGTTGGGGTAAATCAATATATTCATTATCACTTAATGTGATCGCACGTTCGATAATATTACGCAGTTCACGCACATTCCCCGGAAAATATTGCTGCATCAGAAATTGCTGGCCGCGCTCGGTCAGAATTTTATTGGGAATATCCCACTCCTTACATACTTCCTGAATAAAATGTTTAGCCAGCAGAAGAATGTCATCTTCACGTTCACGCAGGGGGGGCAGAACAATATCCATGACATGAATCCGAAAGAAGAGATCCTGCCGGAACTTACCTTGCTGTACTAGTATTTCCAGGTCCTGATGACTGGCACTAATTACACGAAAATCCACATCAATTTCCTGATCACTACCAATCGGACGGATTTTCTTTTCCTGTACGGCACGGAGTAATTTAACCTGCATGGCCAGAGGCAGTTCAGCAATTTCATCCAGAAACAAGCTACCGCCATGGGCAGAATAAATTAGTCCCTGTTTGTCCTGACTTGCGCCGGTAAAACTTCCCTTTTTGTGTCCAAACAGCTCACTTTCCATGAGATCGCCTGGAATAGCGCCACAGTTAATAGCAATAAATGGCCCGTCACTGCGGTTACTTAAGCGATGCACCAGATTAGCCACTACTTCCTTGCCTGTACCGGATTCACCAGTAATAAAAACCGGTGCCTGTGAGCGGGCAATTTTTTTCAAGGCAATTTTGAGCTGCTGGATTGGCAAAGAAGTGCCAATCAACATCCGATTTTCCAAAGCATCTTGAACCAGTTGCTGAGCCGATTGAGGCGTATTGAGTGCTTTTTGAACCAGTTGCTGTAGATGGGCCTGATTGACAGGTTTACTGACAAAATCAAAAGCTCCAGCCTTGAGTGCTGAAATAGCAATTTCCATATTGCCATAGGCGGTCAAAACGGCGATCGGTGTACAAGGATAAAGTTGTGAAACATAATGGACTAATTCCAGCCCATTGCCATCTGGCAAATTCAGATCAGTCAGGCAGGCATCATAAGCATGTTGCTGAAAAAGTTTCTTTGCCTGCTCCAGTCCATGTGCAATGTGGGTCCTGATATTGATTTTGGCCAAAGACATTTGCATTAAAGTACAAAGGTCTTCCTCATCATCGACCAATAATATAAGTGCCTGCTGATTTGTCATGATGTTCGAAAAACCTGGTTAATTCTAATAAATAATGGAGCATTCGATTCGAAAACATGCGCCTTGTTGTTGCTTAACATAAGTAAGTTTTGCATGATTAGCCTCACAAAAACTGTGAGATAAATATAATCCTAAACCAGTTCCATTGATTTCGGTACTAAAAAAGGGTTTAAACAATTGTGAAATATCGCGCTCTGCTACGCCTTGACCAAAATCAATGACATCAATCCAGCCGCGTTCTTCTGTGCCATGTACCCGTATAATAATAAAAGACTGCTCTGCTGAATTATGCCTTAATGCATTACGGATCAGATTAATAAGCACTTGACGTAGCTGGAGTTCATCAAAATAAATCCAGATATCCTGCTCAATCTGTAGCTGTACAGCCTGTTTTATATCGATCAGGTCTTCATTTAAAACTTGGGCAAGAAAACCTGATAATCTGATTTTAGCAGGCTCAGTCGGACTGTTACGTGCCATATTCAAGGTATCATGGATAATCTTGTCAATACGTTGTGACTGCCGGTCAATCATGCTAGTGAGCATCTGCAACTGTTCTGGCTGGCTGTCAGCTAATAATTCATTAGCCTGAACAATAGCTGCCAAAGGATTACGAATTTCATGGGCAATACTGGCCGAAAGCTGTCCCAGTGCCATCAGTTTTAATTGTTGTACCTGCTGCTTGATTTTCTGGGCATCCTGCAATATCAACAAGGTTAAAGCTTGATGAGGCACAAGAAGTTTCTGAACCTGTATATCGACACTGTAAGGTGAAAGCTGCGATTCAAACAAGAATCTTTCACCATCTTTTAAGTCACTAAACCGGATAAGCGTATACAGGTCTGGCTGGAGTTTACGTAGAAAATACTTTTCATCAGTAAAAATCGGTGGAATACCTAGTAATGAACAGGCTGCCGGATTATTTAAAATCACCTGCTGCTGCTCATCTAAAACTAAATAGCCTACCTCAATTTGCTCCAAAATAGCCCGGTTAATATTCTGTAGCTGGTTAAGCTCAATAGACTGATAAAAATTCAGATTTTCCAAAAGGCGAAACCGCTGTACAGCAATCTGTCCAATGCCATACATCACAAAAAATAAAAAAGCTAATAAAGCACTATTACTGATACTGTTGAGATGGGAGCTGTTAAAAAAGCTTCCTACTACCTGCTGGTAGATCACACTAATTACAGCAACCAGTGTGATAATTAAAGCAAGCTGCGGCCTGAGTAAAATTGTTGCGGCAAAGACCGTCACCACAAAAAGTAGACTTAAGTGCAGATTGGGTCCACCCAGTGCAAAATTTAGCAGGCTAAAACAGCATACATCTACTATAAACAGTAAAATAAGCTGCTTCGAAATTTCAAAAGGTAGAATTTTATAAAAAATCAGCTGGATACAGCTGATCAGGGCATAACCGACAATACTATAAAAGTACAGGTCAGGATGCTGGTAGTCTTGAGCAACAGTCTCAAGGGTTAGTGCAAAAATAATATTAAGACTAAGTGCTAAAACAAGACGATAAGCACTGTACCACTCTCCCAGACGGTAGATGGTCTGAAGCAGTGAGGCGGGGCGTAGAGGGGCCATCTTTACGCCTATACTTAAGGTTTAATCAAGCCATAGCGGATCGCCAGATGGGTGAGTTTCACGTCACTATCAATATCAAGTTTTTCAAATATACGATAACGGTAAGTATTGACTGTTTTAACACTGACAAAGAGCTTGTCTGCAATTTCCTGAGCACTGATACAGTTCACTACCATCATGGCGACCTGCATTTCCCGTTCAGACAAGGCATCAAAAGGAGACTGCTGTGTATCAGAAAGATAAGAACTGGCCAACTGTTCGGCAATATCAGCACTAAAATACTTGCCTCCTTGCATGACCTTATTAATAGCACGTACCATTTCTGTAATAGGTGCACCTTTAGTGATATAACCTTTGGCACCAGCTTTAAGTAACAAAGACGGGTAAGGTTCCTCAGCTAAACCGCTGACCGCCAGAACCTTGGTTTCAGGGGCAGTCTGTAAAAGACGACGGGTCGTTTCTACTCCGCCAATACCTGGCATGTTCACATCAAGTAAAACTACATTAGGATGAAGCTGCCGGACCAAAGCAATGGCTTCTTCTCCAGACTCTGCTTGCCCGATCACCTGTACATCTGCATGATCTTCTAACATACGACAAATGCCAGTACGTACCAATTCATGGTCATCGACGACTAAAATAGTGATCAACTTGGCTCTCCTTAAACTAAAAAATCATGATTTTTGTTACATAAAGCAAAATTAGCTTGCAATGAAACGACAAAATTAGCAATCCTATCTCTAAAATTGAACGAATAGATATGCACAATTACCTAAGCGATAAAAAGCTACGGGTTTTGTACAAATGTAAGGCATATTTGAGGTAATTAGCAAATCGCGTTTTGCCTCTCCAAGACGAGTATACCGCCGTGAAAAATTCTAAAAAGTCTTTAATGCATGTGCTAAGCATGTCTGTCCTGCTTGGCCTGAGTTCAACGAGCTTTGCAGAACTCATTGTGAACTCCTCTCCGGGAGGCAGTAACTCTGCATCACTTAACTGGTCATCAGAAGATGTCAGCCAGTTTATGAATGCTGATGAACCATCCCCACAAGGTTCTACCAGCGTTACTACCACTATTCGTCAGCAAAATAGTCCAGCAGCCACTCTGAAACCTAAAACGGTTCAGATTATTAACTCAACCTCGTATGTGAACCAACCTTCAGTGAATGCCCGTGCAGCACTGGTCATGGATGCACAAACAGGTGAGGTGTTGTTCAGTAAAAACACCAACACAGCATTACCGATTGCATCAATCACTAAATTGATGACTGCCGTAGTGACTTCTGATGCACGTCTAAATATGTCAGAAGAAATTACTTTGCAACCTATTGATTTTATTGGTCCTAAAAAAGCCAGTTCTACTCTGCGTGCCGGTGACAAAATGAACCGTGCAGAAGTTCTGCTTTTTGCTTTAATGAAGTCTGAAAACCCGGCAGCGGCGGCTCTCGCACGGACCTATCCAGGCGGAAAACCGGCATTTGTAGCAGCAATGAATGCCAAGGCACGCGAGCTTGGCATGCATAGTGCCAAGTTTTATGAATCTACGGGTCTGGATGCACGTAATGTCGCATCTGCCCGTGACTTGGGTATTCTGGTAAGTGCTGCTTCTCAGTACGGCCTGATCCGCCAGTTTTCAACAACACCCACCTATGATTTTAATCTAGGCTACCGTGTGCTTAAATCGAATAATACCAATGCACTGGTACGTAACGGGGGCTGGAATATTAACCTGTCTAAAACCGGATTTATTAATGAAGCAGGCCGCTGTGTAGTTATGCATGCAACTGTAAATCAGCGTCCGGCTATTGTGGTGCTATTAGGTGCGTCAGATACCCAGTCTCGTAATAATGATGCAACCCGTTTATTTAGCTGGCTTAATCAGCTTCCTAAGAATATTTAACCCAAACCTCACGAGCTGATGATAGAATTTAGCTCTTAAGCATATAAAAAGCCCTGTAGAAACAGGGCTTTTTATATTCAGACCAGATTATTTTTCCATATTGGAGAGAATAGAGGTCTTAACATCATTCATTGTGGCGTCAATCGTCAGCATGACCGCATCAGCACATTGCTTGATTGCTGTATCTGGATCTTTCAAACCGTTTCCTGTGACTGTGCAGACAATAACTGAACCTTCAGCAATTTTACCCGCCTTAATATCACGGATCGCACCGCCAATTGAAGCGGCTGAAGCAGGTTCTACAAATACACCTTCATACATCGATAACATACGCTGTGCGTCTAGAATTTCGCTATCTTGCAGTTCATCAAACCAGCCTTCAGAATCACGTACAACTGCTTTAGCATGGTTCCAGCTTTGTGGATTACCAATGCGGATGGCTGTAGCCACAGTCTCTGGCGCAGCTACGGGAGCACCACGCAGGAAAGGAGCAGCACCTGAAGCCTGATAACCCACCATAACAGGTAGGCCTTCAGGCTTAGGTCCAGTAAAGGTATCTGTTACGGCATCATAAATCACTTGCTCGAACTGGTCAGCAGGCTGATTGGCAACAGCTTCAGTATAGCCCATCCAGTGCGCAGTAATATTTCCGGCATTACCTACAGGCAGGCAGTGATAATCCGGTGCGCGGCCAAGAGCTTCTACAATTTCATAAGCAATCGTTTTCTGGCCCTGTAAGCGGAATGGATTAATTGAGTTAACAATAGTTACTGGTGCCTGATCGGCAACTTCTTTCACCAGACGCATACCATCATCAAAATTACCACGGATTTGCATAGTGATTGCACCATACATCATAGCCTGAGCCATTTTACCCATCGCAATTTTGCCTTCAGGAATCAAAACAAAAGCTTTGATACCGGCACGTGCTGCATAAGCAGCCGCAGCTGCCGAAGTATTGCCTGTAGATGCACAGATAATTGCTTTAGAGCCTTCCTCAACCGCTTTGGTTACTGCCATGGTCATGCCACGGTCTTTAAATGAACCAGTCGGATTAAGACCTTCATACTTCACATAAATTTCAACATCTTTACCAATAATACGTGGAATATTCTCAAGCTTGATCAGCGGCGTATTACCTTCGCCCAGAGAAATAGCACGAGTCGTTGCTGAAACGGGCAAACGGTCACGATAACGGTCTACAAGACCGGTATAACGGTTGGCATTAGACATGATGATGTTCCAAATATGAGGTAGAGCTGGTGAGAGGGTTAAACCCTCTCCACCTGATTAACTATCAAGCGATTCTAAACGAATTCGCACGATTTCGCCACGAACGGCAGATAAAGCCTGAATTTTTGCAAGAGCTTCATCCATTTTTGATTCTACAATCGGATCAGTCATGATGACGATTGGAATAATATCTTTAAGGCGCGGTTGCTGCATGATGGCATCGATACTAATACCGTCACGACTTAATATGGTGGTGATATCGGCCAGAACACCAGTCTGGTCTTCAGCATCAACACGGATATAATAGCCTGTAGTCATTTCTTCGCGGCTCAGGATTGGCAGGTCAGTCAATGCCTCAAAAGCCAGCTGCGGAATAGTACCTGCACCATCTTCGGTATAGGAAATGTCCCGCACGATATCAACTACATCAGCCACTACTGCAGAGGCTGTTGGTCCGGCGCCGGCACCGGCACCATAGTACAGGGTAGGGCCAACAGCATTGGCCTGAACCAGTACAGCGTTTTTCACACCATTTACATTTGCAATAAGCTGTTCCTGAGGTATCAGGGTTGGATGTACCCGTAACTCGATACCAGCACTGGTACGGCGGGCAATACCCAGATGTTTGATACGGAAACCTAGTTCTTCAGCATATTTGACATCTTGAGCAGTAATCTTGCTGATACCTTCGGTATACACCTTATCAAACTGCAGTGGGATACCGAATGCAATTGAGGCCAGTAACGTCAGCTTGTGTGCAGCATCGATCCCTTCGACATCAAAGGTCGGGTCAGCTTCTGCATAGCCCAGATCCTGTGCTTCTTTAAGTACATCAGCAAAAGCACGGCCTTTTTCACGCATTTCGGTCAGGATAAAGTTACCTGTACCGTTGATGATGCCAGCCAGCCAGTCAATACGGTTAGCAGCTAAACCTTCACGAATTACCTTAATAATCGGAATACCGCCCGCAACCGCAGCTTCATAAGCGATCTGTACTGCATGATCATCGGCTGCCTTGAACAGTTCATTACCATGTTCGGCCAGCAGCGCCTTATTGGCAGTAACCACCTGTTTGCCATGTTTAATGGCTTCCATGATGACTTCATAGGCCGGATGAATGCCGCCCATAAGCTCTACCACTACATCAACATCAGGCTGACGTACAATTTCAAGCAGATCAGCGCTTTGCTTGACTGTAGCCGGTAAATCCAGGTCAGGACGTGGACGGCGGGTACCGACGTGGGTGATTTGAATTTCTCGACCGGTGCGACGTTTAATTTCAGCAGCGTTTTGTTCTAATAGTTTAAGGGCTCCACCACCCACGGTCCCAAGACCGAGTATCGCCAGACGAACTGGTTTCACGTCACACTCCATACATCATTAAAAACTTGAATAGGCCTAGATCATAGCTAAAAAAACCGCCAGACTCTAGGGTGAAGATTGATTATCTTCACCTATAAAAAATATTTAGGTTTTATATAAAAATTAATTATTTAAGCGTTTTAACAGTTCGTCTGGTGCAAGGTAACCTCCTAAGTATTCACCCTCACTGTTATAAATCGCTGGTGTTCCATTAACTCCCATACGGTGGCCCAATTCATACTGTGCACGAACTGGAGTTTTACAGGTTGCAGCAGGAAGCTGTACTCCCTGAATAGCCTGCTCAAATGCAGCAGCGCGGTCTTTACTGCACCAGATACTTTCCATCGCAGGGAAAAGCTGATCTCCACGTGGCCAGGCAATATAACGTACTTCGATGCCCTTGGCGGTGATTTCATCCATATGCGCATGCAGTTTCTGGCAGTATGGACAGCTAACATCGGTAAATACGTAAATTATGTGCTGGGTTTTATTTTTAGCTGGATAAACGATCAGATCTTCAGTTTTCAGTTCCTGTAGATAGCGTTTATTCTCAACTGATTGCAGGTTTTCACTCACACTATGCAACTCCTTGTCCCCTAGACGGATCACATCACCTTGAATCAGATATTTACCATCACTGGTGGCATAAACTGACGGCATTCCCTCGAGTGAAACCCAGTACAGGTTTGGCACTTCTGTTGCCTTGACATCAACCACTTTGGCATTAATGTTGGCCTTCTTGAAATGCTGTTGCAGTGTCTTGATCAGACGTTGCTGGGCATTACGCTCGGATAGGTTGGATGCTTCACCTGTTGCAGGAGCAGTTGCAGTTAAGGTATTGGTATTGCCTTGGTTATTCTTGTCATTAGAACAGGCGCCTAGCAGGAGAGTAGTACTCATGGCACACGCCATAAAAATTTTCGAACGGGTAAATAACATAGACAACCCTTATTTTAAACATTGTGTTATTTGAAGATGTTTAGCATAACAAAAATATGGGGCGTGAGTTCAATCTTCATGTGCTGTTTTACCAGCTTATTCTCAAGCCCTAGGATGATGAGCTGCATGCAATTGCTGCATACGGATCTGAGCTACATGAGTATAAATCTGGGTAGTGGATAAATCACTATGGCCCAGCAACATCTGCACTACACGAAGATCAGCACCATGATTAAGTAAATGTGTGGCAAAAGCATGTCTTAATGTATGTGGGGAGAGCTCTGCCTGTATACCGGCCTGAAGAGCATAACGTTTGATGGCATACCAGAAATTTTGCCGGCTCATAATCCCGCCATGCTGAGTTAAAAACAGATAGTCTGTGGCACTTTTATAGAGTTGTGGCCGTGCTTCATTGAGATATTTCTCGACCCATTCAATGGCAACCTGTCCCAAAGGAACTAAACGTTCTTTGTTGCCTTTACCGGTAATACGTAGATAGCCCTGTTTCAGATTAATCAGCTCCAGCCTTAAATTTAACAGTTCGGTGACCCGCAGTCCGCAGGCATATAGAACTTCCAGCATAGCCCGGTCCCGCAGTCCTAGTGAAGTATTGGTGTCAGGAGCATGCAGCAGGTGTTCAACATCGAGTTCAGACAGATCTTTAGGAAGCGCACGGCCAAGCTTAGGCGTTTTGTGTGTGGCAACCGGATTATCGCTTCGTAATTGTTGTTCACGCATAAATTTGAAAAATGAACGTAAGGCTGACAGTGTCCGTGCAATTGAACGGGGACTTTTGCCCTGTTTAGTGAGTTCAAACAGAACATCAGCAATATCTTCACTGTTCCAGAGCGGTAGCGGAGTAGAGGGACAATATTCACTACACTGGATCAGATCGGATAAATAAGCATTCCGGGTATGGGGACTAACGGTCTGTGCAATTAAAAAATCACGAAAACCCTGTAAAAAACTTAAATGTTCCGGAATCTGCACCGAAGAGGGGATACGTGGTTTTTTATTGAGCATTTAATCTGTTCCAATCCATCTCTTTATTACTTGTCAAACTGTAGTTTAAAACAGGGTGATTGTCGATTTGTGCAGAAAAATAAAATTGAAATCGATCCCTATTTGTTAATTATTCTCATTTGTTTGTTATACTGGCCGGGCAAAAAATATTAGGATTAGATGCGGTGCGTTTATCAGAGCTAAAAGTTAAGCAAACTGCCATCATTACCAAGGTCAACCGGACTTTGGATGGCACTTCAGAGCAGTCTGACCTTGTAGCAAGCCGATTGGAAACCTTGGGCTTTGTTCCGGGAACTCAGGTTCAGGTCATTACTAAAGGGCTATTCGGTGGTGATCCAATCCTGATCCAGATTGGTTTTACCCGTTTTGCCCTGCGTAGAGCCGAAGCAGAGAAAATTGAAATCAGTAAAGAAGGAACACCTGCATGAGTGAGCCCTTACGTGTTGCCCTTGTGGGAAATCCTAACTGCGGAAAAACTTCTTTATTTAATCATTTGACCGGTACCCGCCAGAAAGTAGCCAATTATGCTGGGGTAACGGTTGAACGGAAAACGGGGTTTTTCGAGCTGCCTTCGGGCCAGCAGGTGCGTGTACTGGATTTACCTGGGACCTACAGTTTAAATGCCACCAGTCCGGATGAGGCCATTACCCGCGATGTAGTGCAAGGCAAAATTACTGAAGAAGGCCAGCAGGATGTATTTTTGTGTGTGGTGGATGCAACCAATTTGAAACTGCATTTAGGGCTGGTCATGGAAATGATCGAGCTTGGCCGTCCGATTCTGCTGGTTCTGAACATGATGGATGAAGCACGTCGTCGCGGCATGCAGATCAACACACAAAAGCTCTCTGAACGCCTGGGTGTAAATGTGGTTGAAACTGTGGCTGTACGTAATGCCGGGGTTGAAAGCCTGATCAATTCACTGGATCAGCGCAAGTTTGATGTGCCACATACCGAACTCAGTGGCTTATCAGGCAGTACTCATCAAAAGATCACCCATATTTTAAAAGATGTGGTGAACTATATTGATGAGGAAGATAAACGTACCGACTTTTTTGACAAGATTTTCTTGCATCCAGTCTTGGGGCTGCTGAGTCTTGCCTTGATGATGTTTGTGATTTTTCAGGCGGTTTTTGCCTGGGCTGCGCCCTTTATGGACGGGATCGAAACTTTCTTTGGCTGGCTGGGTGAAACTATCAGTCCTTATATTTCTCAGCCACTTCTCAACAGTTTGGTGGTTGACGGTATTATTGCCGGCGCAGGCGGGGTTGTGGTGTTCTTGCCACAGATTCTGATTCTGTTTTTCTTTATTTTAGTACTGGAAGAGTCTGGATATTTACCTAGAGCAGCATTTTTGCTAGATAAACTGATGTTCAAGGCAGGACTGAGTGGTCGGGCATTTATTCCTTTACTGTCCAGTTTCGCCTGTGCAGTTCCCGGTATCATGGCAACCCGCAGTATTAGTGATCCACGTGACCGTTTAACCACTATTCTGGTGGCGCCACTGATGACCTGCTCGGCGCGACTGCCAGTTTATGCATTATTAATTGCTGCCTTTATTCCGGAGCAGACAGTCTGGGGCTTTATGAATTTGCAGGGCCTGGTCCTGTTTGCTTTATATATGGCTGGTATTGTTAGTGCACTCTTGGTGGCGACCATCATGAAGTTCTTCTATAAAGATAAATCTCAGCATACCTTGCTAATGGAATTACCAAGTTACCGCTTTCCGGATATTAAAAATATCTGGATTGGCTTGCTGGACCGTGGCAAGATTTTCTTGAAACGCGTGGGCGGCATTATCTTTGCACTGTCGGTTCTGCTCTGGTTTCTCTGTACATTTCCGCAGCCACCAGCAGGCGCGACTATGCCAGATATTGACTATAGTTTTGCCGGGATGCTTGGCCACTTGATGCAGCCAATCTTTGCCCCACTTGGCTTTAACTGGCAGATTTGTATTGCCCTGATTCCGGCCATGGCTGCGCGTGAAGTAGTGGTTGCAGCTCTTGGAACCGTTTATGCCCTGTCTGCAACTGATGAAGATGCGGTATCACAGGGACTTTCACAGCTGATCAGTGCAGATGGTAGTGGCTGGTCACTGGCCACCGGTCTGTCTCTTCTGGTATGGTTTATTTATGCCCCGCACTGCCTGGCAACACTGGCAACAGTACGCCGTGAAACCGGTTCATGGAAAACAGTGGCCTTTATGACCACATATCTGTTTGGTCTGGCATATTTTATGTCATTCCTGACCTATCAAATTGCTTCACATTATTTTGCTTAAGTGAAGAGAGGAGGTTGAGATGGTTGAAATGATTATAGTCGCGCTGGTAGTGATCTGGAGCGCAGTGGTTGTCTTCAAAAAGGTCTTCCCAAAAACTGCCAATTCGGTCTTCCTCAGCCTTTCTCGTTTCTGTGAGCAGAAACAGTGGTATACACTGGCAAAATGGTTAAAACCAAAGTCGACCAGTAGTGGCTGTGGTGGGAGCTGTGGTTGTGAGGCCAAACCAGATATGAAACAGATAAAAAATGATGAGGTAAAGCCTATAAAATGGCACTAATCCTTGAATAACAATAACTGCAACTATAAAAAGCCGTCCAAGATGACGGCTTTTTTACGCGCTGACACAAAAAAAATGAGGTTAAAAGCAAAACAGAAAAAGCTTTCAAAATCTCAAAGTGCTACCATTTCGTCAGTTTCTAAATACACATAGATGCGGGGCAAAAATGTTAATACAGCGTGGCGGATTAAAAGTCGTGGCCGGTTTGGGCATCTCGGGCGTATCTGCCGTGAATTTACTTCATGAGCGTGGTTATCAGGTGGCTGTGACAGACTCACGGACCCATCCACCAGGGCATGACCAGATTCCTGCAGGTATCCAGACCAGTTTCGGACAACTAGATACCGAGTTACTGCTACAGGCTGAAGAAATCATTTTAAGCCCCGGTCTCGCGCCACAGCTTCCTGAAATTCAGCAAGCTATAGCAAAAGGAATTCCAGTAGTAGGTGACATCCAGTTGTTGCGCCGCGCCACCGAGGTGCCAATTGTAGCGATTACCGGATCGAATGCTAAAAGTACCGTGACCACACTGATTGGTTTAATGGCAAAAGAGGCTGGGAAAAAAGTCGCAATAGGCGGGAATTTGGGTCGTCCGGCGCTTGATTTACTTAAAGATCAGCCAGAACTGATTATTCTGGAACTATCAAGTTTTCAGTTAGAAACCACTTCACTGTTAAATGCCGAGGTGGCAGTCGTGCTTAACATGAGTGAAGATCATCTGGACCGGCATGGTGATATGCTGGGTTATCATGCAGCCAAACACCGGATTTTTCAGGGCGTTAAAAAAGTCGTCTTTAACCGTGATGATGCCTTGAGCCGCCCTTTAGTTCCTGATGCTGTGCCAGTACAAAGTTTTGGGCTGAATGCACCAGATATGAACCAGTATGGTGTACTGCGTGATACAGACGGTACACTCTGGCTAGCTCGTGGCCGCGAGCGCCTGCTGAAAAGCACAGAAATGTATATCCAGGGTACGCATAATATTGCAAATGCACTAGCCTGTCTGGCTTTAGGTGAAGCTATCGGTTTACCTTTAAATTCTATGCTAGAAACATTAAAAAGCTTTAAAGGCTTGGCTCATCGCTGTGAATATGTCGATACGGTGAATAACGTACGCTATTACAATGATTCTAAGGGAACCAATATCGGTGCAACTCTGGCGGCAATTGAGGGCTTAGGCGCAGCCATAGCACCCCGTAAAGGTAAGGTTGTGGTCATCTTAGGCGGACAGGGCAAAGGGCAGGACTTTAAGGCTCTTCGCGCAGCAGTTCAGCAATATGTCAAAACAGTGGTACTGATTGGTGAAGATGCACTGAAGATTGAACAGTCAATCGAAGGCAGTACTGAAATTCTGAAAGCTGCAACTTTACAAGAGGCGGTACAGCTATGCCATGCCAAGGCAGATGCAGAGGATGTGGTCGTGCTGTCTCCTGCATGTGCCAGCTTTGATATGTTTAAAGGTTATGATGATCGAGGTCATCAGTTTGTTGCTTGTGTAAAAGCATTGGTCTAAAAGAAGAAAGATAAGGAAAGGTCTATGGCTGGGTTTGCTCAGACAACCATTAACAAGGTCCAGCAGTGGTATGAGCGTTGTGCACCACGAATACCGGCTGAAATTACAGCGCGTAATGTTCTGATTTTCTGTGTTGTGGCATTGCTATGTCTCGGGTCGGTGATGGTTGCATCCGCCTCGATGCCCTATGCCGAGTATCTGCATGAAAATCCGTTTCATTATATTATACGTCACGCTCTTTCAATTGTAGTTGCAGCGATTGCAGCATTTCTGACTTATAAAATTGCCCTGAATGTCTGGTTTAAAAATACATTCCCATTATGGCTCATTACTATTGTATTACTAGCCGCCGTGCTGGTCATCGGGACTGAGGTAAATGGTTCTACCCGCTGGATCAGGCTGGGCGGTTTTACTTTGCAACCCACCGAAATTGCAAAGGTAATGATGGCAATTTTTACCGCAGACTATGTGGTGCGCCGTGCTGAAGAAGTGCGAAATCACTGGAAAGGTCTGGTGCGTTTAGGTGCAATCATGGCTATTACTGTAGGCCTGATTGTGGCAGAGCCAGACCTCGGCGCTACGGTGGTTATTGTCATGATGATGCTGGGTATTTTCTTCTTGGCCGGTGCACCGCCACGAACCTTCCTGATCTTTTTAGGCGCCGTAGTTGCAGCAATCGTATTCCTGATCCTGTTTGAGCCTTATCGATTCCAGCGACTGATTTCTTTCGCCGACCCTTGGGCAGATCCGCTCGGTGCCGGTTATCAGTTGTCTAATGCATTAATGGCATTTGGCCGGGGGGAGTGGTTTGGAACCGGACTTGGGCATAGTGTACAAAAACTGTCTTATCTACCAGAAGCGCATACTGACTTCATGCTGGCCGTCTTGGGTGAAGAACTGGGCTTTTTTGGTATTTTTGTAGTCATTGGCCTTTCTTTTACCATGCTTGCCTGCTGTATCAAAATTGGCCATCGTGCATTGCAACATCAATACCTGCGTGCAGGCTATCTGGCTTATGGTATCAGTATTATTTTTCTGCTGCAGATTCTGGTTAATGCTGGCATGAACATGGGCCTTATGCCAACCAAAGGACTAACGCTGCCTTTCATTAGTTATGGAGGAACCTCACTCATGATGTGTGCTGTAATGATCAGCCTGATTTTAAAAATTGATGCCTCTACTCAGGTCCTCAATCCAAACCGTGAAGAATCCAGCTTTTAAATTTTCTAAATCCGGGCATGCTCCAGTACCATGCCCGGCATTTCATGGCCACAATGCAGGCATTTTACAAGTTCTCCTTTAGCCTTTGACAGGGGCAGGAGAGGTATAAAAAATAAGGAAAAATACTGACGTTGCTGCTTCAGTTCATAAGCGCTGCGTGTCCGGCAAACTGGACACACAAACTGTCCATTTTCAACTGTTTTTGTTTTGGGCCCGATACCGAAAATAAAAAACATCTTGCTGCTCCACTGATCTGTTCTGCTCCATTGCAGCTTACTTTTCAGATTCAAGCAATCTTTTCATGTTACAGATAGTGACCATTTAGCATCAAGCTGTGAGGTATGGCCTCAACACTCCACTGGCTAATTGCCTGTTTGAGCATTAAAGAAGGCGTATCCAAATCAACAGCAGGCTGATTTAGAGCATTTAAAGCTTTTTGTAGTAAGACAGAGGGCTGGCTTAAATCCAGTGCTAATGCCAGATTCTGTTTGGAGAGCTTTTGTCCTTGACTATTCATTGCAAGCGGAAGGTGCATATAATGCAGTACAGGATAACCCAGCACTGAACCCAGCCACATTTGCCGGACCGTATTGTCGAGCAAATCGGCACCGCGTACCACGTGAGTAACGCCCTGTAAGTAGTCATCCACTACTACAGCCAGTTGATAGTTAATAATCCCATCACGACGTTTGAGCACAAAATCACCCAAATCATAAGCCAAGTTAGAACAATGCTTGCCTTGCAGTCGATCTGTAAAGCACAGTTCTTCGTCACTTACCTTAATACGGATGGCCTGATGCTCAAATGGCAGATTGAGATGGCGGCAGGTACCTGTATAGATATGATTGGAGCCTAATATTTTACGGGTACACTGGCAGGCATAAACTAGGCCCTGCTTTCGCAATTGTGTCAAAACCGACTCATAAATATCAAGGCGGTCTTTCTGGAAAATAATATGTGAATCTACTTCGAAACCAAAGGCCTCAACGGCACAAAGGATATGCTGTTCACTACCAAGAGAGATTCTCGGGATGTCTGTATCTTCAATCCGGACCAGCCATTTACCCTGTCGGGCTTTGGCATCACAGTAACTGGCCACCGCTGTAATAAGTGAGCCGAAATGTAAAGGGCCGGTTGGCGATGGCGCAAACCGACCCACGTAATGCTCTTGAATTGACATTTTCCTTTGTAAAGAAGAGATCAGAAAGGAATCACTGCTCACAGAATTAGCCGTTATTCTGCTTCTCTTTGATTTCCGCCAGTGTTTTGCAATCAATACATAACGTAGCAGTCGGACGCGCTTCTAAGCGGCGTAAACCGATCTCAATCCCGCAGGTTTCACAGAAACCATAGTCTTCATCTTTAATGGTCTGTAAAGACTGTTCAATCTTGCGGATCAGTTTACGTTCGCGGTCACGGGTCCGTAACTCGATTGCAAATTCTTCTTCTTGGGTAGCGCGGTCATTTACATCAGGCAGGGCAGTATTCTCATCTTGCATGGTGTTTAGAGTACGGTCTACTTCCGACATCAATTCAGCTTTCCACGCTTCTAGAATCTGGCGGAAATGCTCAAGCTGCCCTTCAGACATGTATTCTTCATTTTTTTTAGGCTGATAAGGCGCTATACCAAACAAGCTTGCTGTTGTACCTGCCTCTGAAGTTTTAGCTTTCGGCTTACGGGTACGTTTTGCAGCAGTTTTTTCACTATCTGCAGCTTCTGTATGTTCGTCTAAGACTTGATTCTGGTTGTCATTCGCCATATAGGGCATTCCTCATCATATACGTATATCTATACGCAAAAAATATGGTGATATGCAAGTATTATATCCATCCCCCTAGGGTGAATTTTCCCATCAGGGGCGGTCATCATATAGATATTTTAATTAAGATGATAGTCACACTCTCTCAGACTATCGGCTTAATACTAAATTTAAGGGTCTTAAATTAGCCCAAAATTTAAGAAATGAAAAGTTAATAGCCTGAAATTTCTGTCTCAATTCTGTGATGAAAATCTTTTAAGCGATGTACTTGCGTATCTAACTGGCCACTGCTGTGCAGCTTGAGTATCCGGTAGCCTGGAGCCTGCTCATCTAGCGCAAACTGGTCACTGAGTGGCTTAAACTGAACAGAGGTAGATGGGGTCGATAAAAACTGGATATTATTCCAGATATGGATGGAGTCCTGATGTACATGACCACAAATTACAGCCTGTATATTACTATGCTGAGCCAATATTTCTGTCAATTCCGGGGTATTCTTGAGTTTATGCTGGTCGATCCATCGGGATCGCATCTCGAAAGGGTGATGATGGCAGGCAATTAAGACATGCTGATGCGCATGTTGCTGAAGTTGCTGTTCAAGTGCCTTAAGCTGTGTCTGGCTAATGTGGCCATCTACTCGGCCATCCACTGCACTATTTAATAAAAACAAGCACCAGTTTCCAAGCTCGACAATACCCGGTTCATGATAACTCTGCTGAAACGGAAAATAATCAAGATCATCATGATTGCCTGGAACCTGAAAAAAGGGTATTCCTAAACCCTGCATATAGCTGAGATAACGCTGGTATGTGATGTGTTCGGGTTCCTGGGCCAAGTCTCCTGTATGAATAATCGCATCAATGTGGGGATGCTGGAGAAGAATCTGCTGTATGACTGCATGAAAGCTTTGTTCGGGGTTCATCTGTACAAATTCTTTTTCAGCTTGCCCCATCAGATGCGTATCGGTGATTTGTATGATCACCCAAGTATCTCGATGCTCCATTGAATGAGAGACTATCATCGTTATCCTTCAGTTCTTTATTATTGTGACTACATGCTGCCTAAGCCATTGCAAGGCCATGATGACTGGGGCATTACATAACCGATTCTGCTGAAATAGCGGGTCAATGTCCTGATAGTCCAAAATATGAAGACGAATATTTTCGCCTTCATCGGGCATACCAAAGATTCCTCCGTTTAGATCGAGCTTTGCTTGGGCTGTATATAGGTGAAATAACTCGGAGCAGGCCCCTGCAGAAGGGTAAAAGCTAAAAAGATGTTGCAGGGTGTGAATTTCGCAACCTGATTCTTCAAGACTCTCACGGTACAGACACTGTTCAGCAGATTCACCTGCATCAAGAACACCCGCAATTACTTCAAGCTGCCATGGTGATTCATGGTCATCGACAGCACCAATACGGAACTGCTCAATCAAAGCAAATTTCTGCTGTTCATCATTATAAATCAGGACACCTGCCGCCTCTGGACGATGAATCAGCTCGCGCTGTAATACAGGAGTGTAGGTATTCTCGCCAAACAGGCGATGACGCAAGGCGACTTTCTCGACCTGTATAAAACCTTGGTACACACTTTCACGTGCTTCAATCTTAACATCGGTTGCAGAATAGCTGGCCTGTTCAATGATGGTCATACGTTCAATCAGGATGAAGAAATGTTTACTTCATCCTAACTGAGATTAAGACTTACTCAAATGTTTTTTTAGAAATTTAGACTTTATGATAAAGCTTCTGGCCTGCCTCATGGTAAGCCGCCTTCATCGTTTCAAAGCCTTCTTCTACCTGCTGTGCTATTTCGAGTTCCTGGTTCTTTGCCTGATTCTGAGCATAATCCCGGACATTCTGGGTAATTTTCATTGAGCAGAATTTTGGACCACACATTGAGCAGAAATGAGCTGATTTATGTGCCTCTTTGGGTAGGGTTTCGTCATGCATACTGCGGGCTGTATCAGGGTCCAGACTCAGATTAAACTGGTCATCCCAGCGAAATTCAAAGCGGGCTTTGGATAGAGCATTATCACGCACTTGGGCTCCGGGATGACCCTTAGCCAGATCTGCTGCATGCGCTGCAATCTTGTAAGTGATAATCCCGTCTTTTACATCTTTTTTATTTGGAAGCCCCAAGTGTTCTTTTGGCGTGACATAACACAACATGGCAGTACCGTACCAGCCAATCATGGCAGCCCCAATAGCCGAGGTAATATGGTCATATCCCGGAGCAATATCGGTAGTCAGCGGCCCTAATGTATAAAATGGCGCCTCCTTACATACTTCAAGCTGCAAATCCATGTTTTCCTTGATCATATGCATAGGCACATGACCAGGGCCTTCAATCATGACCTGCACATCATACTCCCAGGCACGTTGAGTCAGCTCGCCTAGAGTTCGTAGTTCATTAAACTGCGCTTCATCATTGGCATCCTGAATACACCCCGGACGCAAGCCATCTCCCAGACTGAAAGAAACATCATAGGCTTTCATGATTTCACAAATTTCATCGAAATGGGTATACAGAAAATTTTCCTGATGATGGGCCAGGCACCACTGTGCCATAATCGAGCCGCCACGCGATACAATACCGGTCAGACGCTGAGCAGTCAGTGGAACATATCGCAGTAATACGCCAGCATGAATAGTAAAGTAATCAACACCCTGTTCAGCCTGTTCAATCAAGGTATCTTTAAAAATTTCCCAAGTCAGGTCTTCGGCTACTCCATTTACTTTCTCCAGCGCCTGATAAATTGGAACAGTTCCAATCGGTACCGGGGAGTTACGGATAATCCATTCCCGGGTTTCATGTATGTTTTTACCAGTTGACAGATCCATAATGGTATCGGCACCCCAGCGGGTTGCCCATGTCATTTTAGAAACTTCTTCATCAATTGATGAGCCCAGAGCCGAATTCCCGATATTGGCATTGATTTTGACCAGAAAGTTACGACCGATGATCATCGGTTCAATTTCTGGATGATTAATATTGGCAGGAATAATGGCCCGGCCTGCTGCTACCTCCTGACGCACGAACTCTGGCGTGATTTCACGTAAATTCTGTGCACCGAAGTTCTGGCCACTATGCTGTCGGGTGTCAACGCCGTGACACTGACGCTGATTTTCACGAATAGCAATATATTCCATTTCTGGCGTAATAATACCCTGTTTTGCATAGTGCATCTGGGTAACATTTTTACCTGCTTTGGCACGACGGGGCTGTGAGATATGGGCAAAGCGGATTTCGGCAGTAGTAATATCTTTTAAGCGCGCCTGTCCGAACTCTGAAGAAAGCTGGTTCAGGACTTTGGTGTCTGCACGCTCTTCAATCCATCGTTTACGTACATCTGGCAGGCCCTGCTTCAGGTCAATCTTGATTCTCGGATCGGTATAAACACCCGATGTATCGTAGACCATAACTGGTGGGTTGTGTTCACCGCCTAGACCGGTTGGGGTGTCGGTCAGACTGATTTCACGCATGGGAACCTGAATGTCGGGACGTGAACCCTGTATATAGACTTTTCTTGAAGCAGGCAAAATAAGGGTCAGTTCTTTGGCTTCTTGCTCATGCTGACTAGATAAAGGTAAAGAAGAATGATTCGTTAACTGGTTCATGTACATGATCCTTATGAATGATATCAACGAATCAAGCACGACCAAAAACGGTGGCAGATTTATCCTGTAAGAATAAAAGAAGAGCTTCAGTTTTTAGATGGCTTGATTCCTACGCAGGTCTTAACCTGATCAGGTTCAACGGTACTCATGATCAATTCCTGAAAAAAGGAATTACATGATCTCAGCGAGTAATTACTCGCGCTCCGTCAAGCATGTAAAGATCTTAGCATGGATTTTCAGAATGAACAGCCATGCTTGAAGTAACAATGTAGTTCTTTGGTCTTAATAACTTATACAGACAGCATCACTAAAACAGTCACGATATTGGTCACGTGGGGAGTTGGCATACGGGTCACGTAACTGAACATATTTTTCCAGCTGCCGTAAGGTCAAAATATTTTCCTGTCCTGAAAGACGTTCCGGCGCAGTCAGCTGAACTTTTATTTTCTGATTACGCTGGGCGGGTGACATCTCTACAAATTCTAAAAAGCGTTTGGACTGGGCGGCCAGTTCCGAGTCGCGCTGTTTAGCAACTTGCTGAATCACAGTCAGTGCATCTGGCCGTATAGAAAGCTCACCAGTATAGGTATCAGAGATTGGGGTGTTATTCATACCTTTAAACAGAAATGAGGTATAAAGTGAAAGCAGCAGTCTGGCATCATCTATAAAGCTGCTATTCGGATATTGCTTGACATAGCTTTCCCAGAACTGTGCACGCTGTGCGATTTCATCCCAAGAAATTGTCAGTGCGCCATCACGCAGAGGACTCTGCTGGTTCTGGCTAGCCAGTTTTTCAATAAAGATTCGCTCGGCAGTCGGTAAATAGGGGGCAAAAATCTGTGCCAGATATTGTGGCTGGCGGCGATAACTGAACATGCCTTCTCCACCATCATATAGCTCATAATATACTTTGCCCTGATGCTTGAGCAGGTACTGATCACGCGGTGAAAATTTTTCGGTATAACTTTGCTGTAACGTCGGATGAGGGGACTGGTTAAAAGCATAGTCTTCAAATGCTGTCTGCTGTTCAGGAGTACGCTTAACTGTCAAAAAGCGCTGATACATGGCATTCGAGGCTTTGAGAATCTGTTTTTGCTGTTCAAATTTTAGCTGTGGCAAACAGGTTTTAATTTGTGCATTGACTTGATCTAAGGACTCTACTGTACTTTCCGAATTAATTTTCTGCATCTGTTCTGCCAGGTTCAGGCAGCGGGTATCATCCTGTTGTGGAGCAATACGGGTAGGAGGCGGCGTTTCTTGCTTGGCTGTTTTCTCCATTTCGGGCTTCTGGCAGCCAGCCATAGCTAACACCAGCAGGGAGAGAGAAAGATAAGCAAGAGGCTTCATACGTTTTTTCCTCCAAGGCGGGGGACTACTTGACTCAGGTTGTATGATGCGTGAGCAAGACAACAGCGTACTAAGAGCGAGCAAACTAGCAGAATATGGTTGATGATGATTATCTTTAAAAACCCAGTAAAAGCTGTAGTATTGTTTAAATTATTTGTAAGCAATATGTAGTATGGATTTAGGCAAGATAGCTGGATTTTACTATATTCTTACCCTATTGAAACTGCCTGAAGTCAAGAACTGGGAAAATTTAATAAAAATCATACTTAAACTTGGCTATTCATGAGTAATATGGCATACCTGAAAACTGTCCTGAAAAAGATAGTTCGGTTTTTTGCGGTGTAGATGGGCATTTAAAAAAATGAAGAAAAAAATTTTCCTGAGCCTGTTTTTTCTAACTACAAGTTCACAGCTTTATGCACTTGATCTGGTAGAGGCTTATCAGCGTGCCAAACAGTCAGACCCAAGCTGGCAGGCTAATCTTTACCAGTATCAGGCCGATCAGCTTAATCTGGGTATTGCGCGTACTAATTTTTTGCCGACAGTCAGTGTCAGCGGTAATATTACCCGTAAACATCAGGGAAGTGACCAAAGCAATAGTGTGACCATTCCAGGTTTTGAAAATTTTGGTGATGCCTTAATGTCCTCGACCTCTACCACGAAGCAAATTTCGATTACGGCACGTCAGCCCTTATTCCGTAAAGATGCCTGGGAGGGTTATAAACAGGTACAAACCTCCGTACTGCTGAGTGAAGTACAGTTACGCCAGCGCCAGCAGGACCATATTCTCAATGTGGCTGAGAGTTATTTTAATGTCTTACGTCAGCAGACACTGACCAGCTCTCATTTACAGGAAGAGAAAGCATTATTAGAGCAGCTGGAAATGATGAACGCCAAGTTACGTGAAGGACTGGTTGCCCGTAGTGATGTCAGTGAAGCCAATGCCCAGTACCAAAATGCCCGGGCCAACCGGATTTCAAGTAATGTACAGTTGCTTCTGGCGCAGGAACAGCTTGCACAACTAATTGGGCCATATCAGGAAAGTCTGGCGGTGCTTCAAGAAAATTTTAGCTATCAGCAACCTTATCCGGCTAATTTGCAAGAATGGACTACCTTGGCACAAAATCAGAATCTTTCAGTACAGCAGGCACGTTTGCAACAAAAATATAATGATGACCAACGCCGGATTGAACGGGCAGCCTTATATCCGCAGCTTGAAGCAGTAGCTACCTATGGCTATACCAAACAGTCACCGGAAACACTTATCTCTGGTGATGGTCAGTTTGACCAGATTGGCGTGGAAATGAACTGGAATCTTTTTAATGGGGGACGCACACAACAAAATATACGAAAGGCTACAGTCGATATCCGGCGTGCTGAAGCAGAGCTGGAAGCTGCTGTCCGTAAAAGTACAACTGATGCCAAACAGGCCTACCTGCAGGTTCAAACTGACCAGAATAAATTAGAGGCCCGTAAGGCTGCGATGCAATCATCCGAGCTGGTATCACGCGCTTCACTTGCTCAATATAATGAAGGTTTAAAAACTATAGTAGATGTATTGCTGGCTCAGCGTAATGCTTTTTCTGCCCGGCAGGATTATGTAAATGCACAGTATGATCATCTGATTAATATATTGCGTTTGAAAGCCGCCGCAGGTCAGCTCAATGAACAGGATTTGCAGGAAATGAACAGCTGGCTGGTTGAAAAGTTTTGACAGCTATTCATAAATGAACTGTCATCAAAGTTTCATCATAGCTATGCTTTAATACAAGATGCATCAGAATTTTCTTTTTAGCTGGCTGGAGTCTTTATCTTGAGCTTGAATAACCCTGTATTAAGTCACCATATTTCTTCACAGTTTAATGAAGAACTGCAAGGTGTTACGACTAAATTTATGACTATGGGCGGTCTGGTCGAGCAGCAGGTGGCCAATGCAATACGGGCTTTGCTGGATACAGATACCAATATGGCTATCGACGTACAGTTTCAGGATAACGTAGTAAACCGTTATGAACGGGAAATTGATGAAGGGTTAACCCTGATTCTGGCACGCCGTCATCCGGCTGCGATTGACCTGCGTATGGTGATCGCGATGAGCAAAGCAAATACTGACTTGGAACGGATTGGAGACGAAGCCGCAAAAATCGCCCGTATTGCCCAAAACTTATGTGAAGAAGGCGGATCGCCACGGGGTTATATGGAAACCCGGCATATTGGCAATCAGGTGCGGGTTATGATCCATGATGCACTGGATGCTTTTGCTCGGGTCGATGCTGAGCAGGCGCTTAAAGTACTTTTAGCCGATGCCGATATCGATCGTGAATACCAGTCAGCCACCCGTACCCTAATGACTTATATGATTGAAGATCCACGCCATATTTCCCGGGTACTGAACGTGATGTGGGTATTGCGCTCACTTGAACGTATTGGTGATCATGCCCGTAATATTTCGGAACAAGTAATTTATATTGCAAAAGGACTTGATGTACGTCATACCAGCCTAGATGAAATTGAAGAACACGTACAACGCCGCTAAACAGACGTTTTAAAAAGTGAAAAGGCCCGGGGAAAGTTTCCCGGACCTTTGAGTCAAGAGTAAGGAAAAATCATCACATCCTGTACCCATTGCAATTTTTAATTATTTTTCTATGCTCACCTAGCTTCCTGCTTGGCTACAACTTTAGTCTAATGGAATTAAGTAAATATCGTAGAAGTAAAAATCTGATATCACTGTAAGCTAAAGCTTATACAAGAGTAAGCAAAAAATTAAATATAGAATAAAAAAGTCCCAGACTTTGGGGGAAATCTGGGAACGAAAGAGGAGCTCATTCAAAATTTCACTTATGCAGAATTCATCAGAGCTTTATATAAGTTTTCTTAAAATCAGTATAAGAATTTCAGGTTTATTACTCATTATAGTTCATGTGTTTTGATGTGAAGGGCATGTAAATTAAGTTAATATAGTGTAATTAATTGCTTTAAAAATAAGCTTTGTCTTTATTTATTAAAAGTATAAATTGAACAACAATATCTTGACCCACTCTAAAGTGGGTCAAAACAAAGATTAATTTTCTGGTTTCCAGCCCTCAGCTTTTTCTACACTTGCATCATTACTGAAAAATTTTTCACGTTGCTCTTCAAGAAATTTTTTTGCGTCGGGTTCAAATACATTCAAACGCTTTTCATTAATGAGGGTGGTCTGGTGCTGTAACCATTCCTGCCAAGCCTGTTTAGAAACCGTGTCAAATAGTTCCTGACCTCTAGCGCCGGGGAAGGGCGCAAATTCTAACCCTTCCATTTCTTTTTGATATTTACGGCAAAACACCTGTCGAGACATATCAATACTCCAAAGTTAAGATATAGCGTTTAAGCATAAAGCTTTTCTAAACGCGCATGCGCACGATCAATAGCTGCTTCTACTTGAGCCGGTGCTGTACCGCCAATATGGTTACGCGCATTTCCTG
>NZ_DJJJ01000004.1:0-55572 GCF_002434085.1 Acinetobacter sp. UBA6571
ATGACTCATATAAAATTACTGTCCGCTGCCTGCTTATTGATCGCTTTGCTGAGTGCTTGCACCCCCTCACAAGATAGGGCTAGCAAACTGATCAGCCACAGGCAGAGCTTGATCCGAAAACCCAGAAATTCATGCAAACGGATTTAAGCGAAACACTGGCCGATGATGAAATGCCGGCTTCATCTGAAACAGATCTGAACAATCAAAATTTAGATACGGCATCGATTGCTGATGAGCAAACAGAAGCTAAGGCTATAGCTGAAGAATTTGACATACGCGTCTACCGTGCTGAATCGCAAGGTTCATTGACAGGTTATATTGATAAAATCGATATTATTTCACTCAACGATCAGCCCACCACCATTACGGGCGTTCAGGTCAACCGCGGCAACTGTGAAATAACCCGCATATATGATTATAAAAACATGTATTACGGCTCAGCGGCTTTAGCTTATCCGCGCTGCAAGGTTGAGTCTATTCGTGAAGTCAGTATCAGTACAGCTTATGGGACTTATGCTTATCGGATTGGGTGATTTCAAAATAAAAAATAAGCGGAAAACTTGCTTAACTTTCCGCTTAAACACATAATTTCTTATTGGCTTTTTCGCCAAATTATTATGTAAAAATTACGAGTAAAAAAGGCCCCCTTAATACGCTGCGAAAGTTATCATGAGTTATTCATAATTAAACAAATTTGTCTTTTTTTTATGATCACTGTAAGCTGACTTTATTTGATTCCAAGTCCACGTAAAATTACCCATGCTGTTACGACTATTTGATATAAATTCTATTTTCCAATTATCGGTTTTATCAGCATCAACACTCATTTTGACCTTAAAACCCATATCTAAAAAACCAAACTCTAAATATTTAAAAAATGCCAATATTCTTGCTCTAGCATCTTTATCTCGTTTTATTTTATTTGGACTTGTCTTTTCTCTAGAATCATTGTGAGAAAAAATAGATTTATCATATTCGTCTAAAAAATTTTCATACATAATACTGCGTAACACAGGAATGATTGAACCCTCTTTTTCTACACTTCTATACACTAAATGTTGTTCTTTGGGCCAAGTTTGCAATAATAATTTCATTATATTATTACATTCATAAAGCTTATTATATTTAGACAAACGCTGCCCATTCAAAAAATTTGATTTACCAACAGCAAGCTTTAATTTAAAATTTTTGGGATCATCTTTTAAAAAATCGAAATAAAAAAGCTCAATCAGATGTTGAAACAAAAAATGCAATAAATTATCAACTAAAGTACCTGGTTTGAAATTTAATGGTGTCTTCAAAGTTGAATAATATTTTTTACCTTGAGACGTATTAAATGTAGAAAAACCTGTGATAGATGTACGTGCAAATATTGAGTAGTATGGAATTTCTCTTAGCAAATCCATAAATTTTCTCTGAATTGCCTTATTTTCCAATTGAGTATTCGGGCTCACTATTTCTGCATATAATTGAAAGTATCTAAAAATTGATCGATTTACTCTATCTTTAGAAAGAAAGGAGGATAATGCATAGTTATTGAAAAAGTTATAATAATCTAAGAACTGATTTGTATATTCTTTAGGAGAGCTTAAATTATCTATTAAATTATAAAAAAAAATCTCTATAATATCTTGGTCAATGTTTAACTCTGATATTAGAGCCTTATTGTACGATATATCATGAAATTGTTTAAAATCCCAAAAGTATTGATTTAACTCATAAACAATATCATCCTCAAAAAGGTCAAATTGAATCATATCATCAAAACTATCAACTTTGATTGAAAAATTATTACCCTTTTTTTCTCTTAGAAAATTTCTAATTTCAAAAGCTACGACTTCGTTATTTTCCTCAAACCATCTATACATATCTGGAAATCTTTTTTTTGCTTTAATCATCTCACACGAATAAATAACAACTAATCTAAAAAGATTCGCTAATACTGCTTTAAACAACTCTTCTGTTTGATAATCTCTAATCACGTAATCATTCTCAACTTTTATTTACGTATATTCTTACCATAATTCCTTTGTGTTCACATCAGTCGAAATTAGAATTTTATGCAAAACAATCAACACCCTACAAGCACTATGTGTATGCTTAAATTGAAAGATGTCATCAACAAGTGCCAAATTAGCCGATCCACCATTTATGACAAGCTGGATCAAAAATCCAAGCGTTATGACCCTGACTTTCCTAAACCACGCAAGCTGGGAATGAACAGCGTTGCCTGGGTTGAAAATGAAGTTGAGCAATGGCTGAAAAACCTGCCTTACCACTAATTCTATTGGCATAACTTTCATAATTTCTTAGTTCTCAAATTCCCGTAATGACCAAAGGGCAATTTCATCATTTGCCCTTACGGGACAGCTATGACTTATGAAAGTGAATTTAGGTTTTTTAATTTAATTAATAAGCATTAATTATCTATATGAAATAAATAGTTAGGTATCTAATACAGATTAAGTAGCTCTTATACACTCAGTACTGATATCTCATTATTCTTAATAATAACTAGGTACTTAGATACCGATTATTAGCACAGATCAATTAATACCTTATTCAAGTAAATTAATCACTTAAATATAAAAAATAGATTGATTAAACAGATGGATACAACTGTCTGGGTAACCGATTCAGTATTCACCGTACTCAGTTATCCACCCAACAGTACCATCATTTTAATAGTTAAAACTTACTTAGATTAGAATCTTATGAGTAATCCCATATGGAACCACAAATTAATATTGAACAAAATTATCCGTCTAATGTATTAGAGCTCACTAGTGAACAATGCAATGGTAAATTTACTCTTAAAGAGAATCCCGTTGTTTCAAGTATGTTCAGTATGATTTTTGCCATTAATCAAATTGAACGTGAATCACTAGAGTACTTATTTAAGCTCAACAATGAAGGCTTAAGCTTAAAGACCTATGACACTTCACTTGATTTATTCTTAAAAGGAATCTATTCAATTGAACAAGTCAGTCAAAGTAACTATCACTGTGAACATAGCGTCATTTTTAAACAAGCCTATGATGCAGTGGTTGCACCTCACATTCATCCTAACGATGAAACTTTATTTTGGAATGCACTACCAAATTATAGATTCGTAGTATTAGATGAGGAGACAGGAAATCCCAAAAGCTCCCATACAACTGCTCAACTAAAAAATGAGTTGATTCGTGAGATTTTTATCCGGATAGATTCACCTATCTTTAAAGCGGCCCAGAATGCACGTGCTGAAAAAGCCAAACATCAGTACAAGCGGGCAGTCAAGTTAATACAATGCCTGAGAAAGCTTTTTAGCAAATTGTTAGTAATCCGTATTGATTTATGCTGGAAACACCTGATACAGGATAATCTCACGTTTGACGAAATGAGAGCCTATTTCGCTCAACTGTTAAAGCGCTTTCATTATGACAAAAACCTTCCCAACATTGCTGGTTATATCTGGAAGCTCGAATTCGGTCAGCATAAAGGCTACCACTATCACTGCCTGTTCTTTATGGATGGTAATAAGTTCCAGCGTGATACTCACTATGCAGAGGTCATTGGTCAGTACTGGTCACAACTGACCGGGAACAAGGGCTACTACTTTAACTGTCACCGCGACAAGATCAAGTATCGCAACCTGGCTATTGGCATGGCTCATCATGATGATCAGACCTTCTTTGACAACCTTGATCAGGTTCTATTGTACATCTGCAAGCAGGATCAGTTCCTCATTGATCAACGTCTTCTAACCCAAAAATTACGTGTATTCCAGACAAGCAAGCTTCCTCGTAAAACCGGGTCTGTGGGGCGTCCCCGCCAATTTAAATACCATGAGCTGTCACCTGTTCAAGCTACACCAAAAGAGCTTGTAACAGGTATCCATACACCGGCTAAATTTAAAGTATTAAAAGGAAATATATAATGAGCTTCGAAAAACTTGAACAAATCAATGCAACAGACTTAATAGGTGGCTCAAATAATCTGCAGCTCTTGTCTTACCTGAAGCATTTAAGTGAAACTGCTCATCAAATGAGCTTGAAGAACTCAAAACCGTTCCAGACCAAAGGAGAGGTACTCATACCTTCAGCAGCATTAATTCAACTAGACACAGCAGTAAAAACCATGTTGCAAATGGTTCAGTCAGGTTGTACGCCTTCCCTCTCCCTGCAAGCTCATCCATTTGTATTAGACAAAATGAGTAGCCTGTTATTTTTTAAAGTTTATGAAATTGTTAAACAGAGGCAATGGATAGATCTTTTAGCAATTAACCAGCATCCCGCAAAAGCCCAGATACATCTATTTTTACAGCAATTATGGAATGAAATCCGGGGATATGCTGCAAGTACTGAGGCTCAAAGTAATCTTAAAACCCGTAACAAGCTAATAACCGATCAAGCTACCAAAAATTCTAGAGTCGTTAGCCGACTACTTACTGCTCATACTAATATTCAGGTAGCGAGAGTTTCTTGTTTATTTAATATGACTGGTCATACACAGCTACTAGACATGAACAGAGATGAGAAGGTGATGACAAAGCTAAAAGGCAAGTTAATTAAAGAGCTTCTACAACTCAATCAAGGAGGGATATTATGTATTCAGTGGCGTATCCAGCAAACCCTGTTCGGTCAGTACTATTTAAATATGCTGGTTTATTATCGTGATCAACATCATTTAAATTTACCTAGTCATGAAGACCACTTTATACATGGATCTGATGACAGTACACAACCGACTGTTCAACTGGATTTAAGCAATACTCTTATACATTACGCTCGAATTGAAAGAGATAATTTTCAGGGAATAAATCTGGCGCAATGGAAAGTAATTTTTAAAGTGATGCTCTATCCTTTGAAGTATTATTATTATCATTCCAAAATCATATCACCCAAGTTTGAATACATCATTTACTGATGGCATTTTAATCAATTCTTTAAAAGCCCAATAATTATTTATTGGGCTTTTTTTATTGAAAAAGTAGTTTTATAAGACTGCAATAAATTAAAACTGAAACGCTTCATTTTCCTATTACATCCTAAATATACCTATTTGAGTTAAACACATCCAAAATTTTATGTGGGGTAGTTTGAGGGGTAAGCTACAGGTAAAAAAATAAGCCCTTGTAGATACAAGGGCTTATAAAAATATTTGGCGGAAGCGGTGAGATTCGAACTCACGGAGGGCGTGAACCCTCGTCGGTTTTCAAGACCGGTGCATTAAACCACTCTGCCACGCTTCCAACGAGCGCTATCATATAAACTATTCGTAAAATTGGCAAATCATTTTGTAGATTTAATTGGACAAGTGTTCAAAATAGAACCAGATATTATGAATTTCATGGTTTTTCATAACAAATTGCATTGATATACCATTGCTTTTTCCCTGAAGGGGTCATCACTTCAATCTCATCATTCACCTGTTTTGAAAGTAATGCCCTAGCCATAGGTGAGTCAATTGAAATATGTTGAGGATGATGATCATAAATCTCATCTATCCCGACAATTCGTAAAGTTTTCTGTTCACCATATTCATTTTCAATATCTACCCAAGCACCAAAGTAAACGCGTCCGTCCTGTTCAGGTGAATGGTCAACAATTCTCAGCTCTTCCAGCCGTTTTCCTAAATATCTTACCCGACGATCAATCTTGCGTAAGAGCTGTTTATTGATATTATAACCCCATGTTTAAACATACTATTTATTAATAAAACAGTTTGACAATTGATCAAATACTGATAGCTTGATTGTTAAAACAACTCATACTACATAATAAATATTATATGGCTTACGTTAAGAAAATTTATGTCAACTATAGAGACTGCACATCACATAGTAGCTTGACTCTGCCTTGTATCTTTACCGAGAAAGGCATCATCATTTCTCACTTACGTTACTTAGCTTGGTTTAATTCAAAGAGTGCTGCATGGAAAGAAAGATCATGTTATGCCTTACAGCTTCTACTGAAATATATTAACTCTGTTCCTAATATTGATAGTGCAACAAAGCTACTCAAAGCTTTCACAGAAGCTTTAATCACTGGCACCATTGACTATTCTAATGGTAAAGATCCCCTTGAATTATATTGGAGACCGCGTTCAGTTAGGGATACCAATAATTTGTTATTTCATATAACTCACTACACTGACTTTCTTACTCTACAGGATGAACACTCATCGATTAGAGTTAATCCGTTCCGTAAAGCTACTTGTTATGAAGAACGTTTGAATTGGTGTGCTTACTACCATAAGCAAGCAAATGTATTTTTAAATCACTTAACATCTAATCAACTAACGCAAGACCAAGTACGTTTGGTTGATTCTTTTAAAGAAAGCCTATTTGATTTTGAATATGCTGTACGTTTTCCTGAAGATCAAATAGAAAGGCTCCTATACCTAGGCTTTGATAAGAATGGAGATATAGATTATAGATCTCAGGCAATTACGATGTTGATGAATTATGGTGGTCTAAGAAAGAGTGAAATTTTTCATATCTATACCTCAGATATTACATTGCACCCTACCCGCCCTTTCGAAGCTTTGGTTAGAGTCTATCATCCAGAATTAGGTAGTTCTCCAGATCCCGCATTCAGAAACCGAAAGGAATACTTATTAGCAAAAACAAACTATAGACCAAGAAATAATTATCTATTTTCTGAAAGACTCTATGCTGGCTGGAAAACTCCTTTACTTACCTCAAGAGAAGGATACTTTGAAGTTGTTTTTAATCCACCTGAAAAAGCAAAAGAATTTTTATCAATTTGGGCAAATTATTTAAAATTTCAGCGAATAGAACCTAAAAGAAACAGTCCTCATCCTTTTGCCTTCACTAATACTTTTGGTGAACCTGAAACTATAAAAAATTTCCAAAGATTGCATAAAAATGCTGTTGAACGTATTGGATTACAGTGTAAAAAAAATCTTGGAACAACAGAACACGGTCATCGACATGCTTACGGTTTTCGGGCAAAACAAGCTGGCTTAAATCAGGTAGAAATACAAAAAGCTATGCATCATAAAAGTCCCACCTCTTGTCTTGTATATATAAAACCTACCTTAGAAGAAGTCCAGGACAAGTTACGAGCAATTAAATAATGAAACCACAAATCATACGGCAGATTGAAAGTAAAAAATTTAATAGAGAATTTTCTACTTATCCGACTTTAGAATTGTTAAAACAAACATGTAAAAAATTAAATATTACCAATTCAATGCTTTACAAACAGACCTATAAAGAATTTGGATTACCTGCTCATCCTGAAAGAATCTATGAGGATTGGATCAGCTATAAAGATTTTTTCGATATTGTCGACTTTGTTTCATACACTGAATTAAAAAAATTAATCACACCTAAGAATCTTAAAAATGCTAATGAATATAAAAAGTATGTTGTAAAACAGAATGATTCATCTCTTCCTCTTGACCCTCAAGGGGTTTATCAAAACGAATGGGAAAATTGGTATAAATTTTTAGGTAAAGTTGAGCCCTTTAAACCAGATTTCATATCAAGAGAATATGAAGCTTGGGCAATAAAAATTAAAGAATTTATGACTCGAGCAAGAGGTGGAGGGAGCAAAGAAACCCATCTATGCAGATTTGTACGGCTTTATATAGAAACCTTTGATAAAAGTAAATCTCCCCATTCTTTTTTAATTCAAGAAAAGTTTGATGTTAAGCCTTTCAGAGATTTACTGGAAAACTTTAATTCAGATGTTTTAAAACGAAGCATTATTAAAGCTGTAAATGAGTTCTTAGATTATATTATTGATAATGATCTAACTATTGAAGATGAAGATACTGGTGAAATTGTACGTGTAGATAATGCACGTAACCCCTTTTCCCTTTTACTCAATCAACAAAATTTATCCTCAAGCTTTATTCGTTCAGAAACGACAAAACCCTGCCTACAATATCATTTTGTTAAAAAGGCTCAAGAATGGATCTTACCTAATAAAGCAAAATGTTTTCAGGATTTAGAACACTTACATAAATTTGATGCTGACTGGATCAAAGTTAATTTTGATCAACTTGATTTGCATGATCCCGACTGTGTATACCGCATTATTGATGATCAAGCATACTTATGGTGTCCTACAGACTGGATTCATACCTATGCACTAACTAAAGTACCCTTAAGAGGCCGGCAAATTGCCTATAATGATTCAGGTGAAGCCGATGAATATATTGCAGAGTTAGATCTTCAAAACAAAATAATATGGAAGAAAAATGACTCTATATTTGCAGGCTTAACTAAACAACAATCCTTTATTAAGAAAATGCCTGACAATCAGATAGGCATGTTTACTACTACTAATAAAACAAATAAAAATGGACAAGGTTACACAATTCCATGGATGTCTGAAGATTTAGCCTATTGGTTAGTGAAACTCCGCAAGTGGCAACAGAAATATAATCCTATTAGCTACCCAAGTACTTGGTTAGATTGTCAAAGAACAAATTTGAATGAACTTCAAAGAAAGGCAAAAGGATTAAATTGTTTTCTCTTTAGACGTTTTAATGATTTCGAACCTGCAACAGTTGGAAATGCTCTTACCCCACGTTTAGCTGCTACTCTTTTCCATATACAACCTTCAAACTTAGCTCTAGCTACATTAGAAGGTAATCCAGCGACATTAGGTTGTTATAAATCCAAATATACTCCTCATAGCATGCGCGTCAGCCTCATTACAGCTTATGTACTGGAAATGGGAATGCCTATAGAAATAGTGATGAAAATTGTTGGTCATAGCTCTGTTATCATGTCTATTTATTATTGCAAGGTTTCACACAGTGAAATTAGAACCAAATTGGAAGAAAGCGAAAAAATAATTTTAAAATCAGAAGTTGAGTCTATTCAAAAAACTATTGAACAAAACAAAATTGAAAATATTAAAAATCATTTAATTGGAAACAATGCAGAATTATTACAGGCATTGTCGAATGAGGTTCCTGCAGGAAATTATGTATTTAGAGATTATGGTATCTGTCCGTTTGCAGCATCAAGATGTGACGATGGTGGTGAAATAATCAAAAGTAGTTCGTTCTATACTCCTACACCTCAGGGTTATTTAGGTATTCAAAACTGTATACGCTGCCGACACTTTATTACTGGTCCAGCTTTTATCGGTGGCTTATTAGCAATTACCAATGAAATTTTACTCCAATCTAATGATCAATCTGATATTTGCTCCAAATTACAACTTAAAGTTAATCAGCTTACTCAAGACATTGAGAATCTGGAAAGAGAAGAATATATAGCCAATTTTAAGCAACAAAAATTTGAAGGTACTTTAAAAAGATTTCAATTAGAAACTGAACTTAGAAATTATGAAGCTGAGTATGAAACGGCAGCAAAAAAATTAGATATGCTTCTATGCGACATACAAGCAGCATATAGTCATATTACGAAATGCCATAAACTAATCAATAATACCTCACTTGAAAGTAATGAAAAACTTTCCTTAATCACTACTTCCGATGCAGAATTAATATTAGAAATGGAAGAAGTTGGCCATTATCAGCAATTACAAGAAGTTTGTGAAAATGCTGTCATTTATAAATCATGTAATGCTGATCAGGCTATTTATCCAAGGACACAACTAATCGATAAAATGGCTTTATTTAACGAAATTATGCCTAGTTTATTTATGCTATCCAAAGAACAACAACTGATTGCAGGCAACCAAATTTTCAATTTATTAATGAGCCGTCTTAAGTCCTGGGATAAAGTACAAAAAGTCATGGATGGTAAAATTAAGCTTGTTGAACTAGCTGAGTCAGAACAAATATTAAAATCTGAAATTGAGCTAATACTACATAATTCGCCAACTTTCATTGGGGCAAATCATGGATCCTGAAGATTTATTAAAAGAGTTAAAAAAGAACAGCACTTTAAAAGTTCAGCAATCACTTGATGCTATATATGAAGTTTGTAATGAACAAAAAGACCGGGGCATTAATGATTTCTCAATTAGTACAATTTCTAAGTTGGGTTTTCAAAGAGGAGTACCCAAAGCTCAAAGTATCCGGAATAAAACAGGTGAAAAATACAAAACCTTAATTCAATCTTTTGCTGATCAAAGTTCTCATAAACCTAAGCTGAAGAATCCTTCTAAAAGTAATAACGAATGGATAGATGAAATTTTAAACCCTAAGCATCAGTTGCTTGTTCGTATTATGGCATCTGAGTTAAAAGAAGCTCAGCAAATGATCCGCGAAATTATTCCTCCAAAGCAAAGGATTGATATTTATGACCATAAGAATATGATATCCGATCAATCGTTCAAACTTTCTGAACAAGAAGTTCGAGCTTTACAGTATTTGCTATCATCGGATTTTCAAAAAAAGTGGGATCTGAAACCAACACAGTTTGGTGAACTTGTTGATAAGTTCAATAAGCCTATTTTTAAAGTTTCAACATTGGATGCCCTACGTAAGGCGCTGGAGTATTTATCTTGAATCGCAAATTGCTAACTGCAGAAGGCTATCAACGCTTACAAGATGAGTTAAATGATTTAGTTCGTAAAGAACGACCAGAAATCACTAAAATTGTTTCTTGGGCTGCAAGTCTCGGTGATAGATCAGAAAATGCTGACTATCATTATAATAAAAGAAAGCTGCGCGAAATTGACCGTAGAATCAGATTCTTAACTAAACTTTTTGAAGTTGCTCATAAAGTTGAATACAGCCCTGAACAAGAAGGAAAAGCTTATTTCGGAGCTTGGGTTGAATTAGAAAATGATGAAGGTGAAATCATCAAATTTCGGATTGTAGGTGATGAAGAAATATATGGTCGAAAAGACTACATTTCACTTCAATCACCTATGGCAAAAGCATGTTTAGGTAAGTCAATAAATGATGAGATTCAGGTAAATACACCTAAGGGAAAAAAAATCTGGTACATAATAAGTATAACTTATAAATAACCAATAACTCTTTGAAGAAAATCATTTTCAAAGTCAGAAAGGAATGAATATCTATTACTATTTTTACCACGGAAAAAATCTAAAATAGAATCAATATTTTCTAAATCTTCAAGATTTATTTCATCAAATATTTTCTTAGAAACTTGGTTCGGTATACCAAACTCTTCTAATGCATTAAATGCTGATGGAAAAAAGAAATTTTCTAAATTTGAAGCAAAAATCTTATAATTACCATATTTTAAACCATACTTATTAAAAATATATTCTTGAATATCACTAATTGCATATAATATTTTAGGAAGATTATAGTTAACCAGATTCTTCTTAAAATTAAAAACAGATTGAACTGCATCATCTATAGTATAATCATGTTCACGTGATCTTCTAAAATTATAATCATTGATGATTAGAGTACTGTCTTCTTTCTTATCAATAATATCAATTATTTTTTTATTTAATTGAGCTTCAGTTCTTACAGATCCACCGGCCATAGATGAAATATTAAAATAATTAAATAAAATAAAAGAAATATGTTTTAATTCTTTTTTATTAGGATAGATACCATCCCAACACATATATGGATTCCAATCAGTTAAATTAGAAACCAAATCTTCAGCAAAATTAATCATTTTATTAGGATCAATACCTTGATGTTTCAATAAAATTGATAAAGGTAAAACTTCCTGTTCATAAAATTTTTTAACTCTTTCTTTATTCGAACTATTAACTTCATCGCCTAGATGTAATAATAATGAATCGGAAATATTTTCACTTTGTGTAACGATAGGAACATCAATATATGGTAATTCAGCTTGGGGTTTCCTTCCAAATATATAAACATTACCAACATAATGCTCAAACATTCTTCCAGAACGTCCAGCAATATTATTAAAAGTAAACATATCTAATTTAGTTTTTCTTGTAATACAATCATCATAAATTACAATATTTTTCGCATTGGTATTTACACCCTCAATTAAAGTTGAAGTACAAATAAGAATATTAATTTTTGATTCATTAAATAAATCTACAATTGTAGAGCCAACTGCTCGTGGAATTTGAGCATGATGGTAAGCGATACCATGTTTTAGACCTTCAACCAAGGACCATTGAGGATGATATGTATAAGATAACCAATCCGCAAATTCATTATTATTATCATTTATTTCTAAGATATTTTTGTTTAAGATTCGAGATAATAAAGCACTAGCTCTCTTTGGTGATTTACAGTAAATTACTGTTTGCTCATCACGACCTTTTGATTTTAATAAAGGTATTAAAAACTTATCTCTTTCTATATCAATATCAGCATCTCTTCCATTAGTATTTATATCAAAATAAATTTCATTTGTCGCTACTGTTGCAAAGTGATCGAATTTAAGAAAAGAACATCTTAATTCATCTTCTATGCCTTCAAATAGACCATTAATTCTAGGTCCCAGCATATAAAACCGTTTACATTTATTATAAAGAGATTTAAAAGCTAAGTTCAAACTATCACATCTTTCATCATTAGTTGAGGTAGGAGCAAGTTTATAAAATTCATCGATAATAAAAAAATCTACTGATGAAATTGACTTAGATTCAAGTACTCTCTCTTGAGTAAAAATAAATATATTTTTTTTAGATGAAGTTTGGTTTGCTTGAGTAACAATTTTATAGTAATCGCTATATTTATATAATTTCTTTTTTAATTCATCTATTAGTGCAATTGTAGGTACAACAATAACAAGATTATTAAACATATGGCTTGAAACCAATGCTTCAATAATCAAACTTTTTCCAAAACTAGTAGGAGCACTGAGAATAATATTCTCGCCATTCATTATTCTATAAAATACTTCAGCTTGTCTTATATGAAAAACTTTATCTTTATCTTGCGGCGTAGTAAAAAAACTCGTTCTGAAAGTATCTTTTGATGTTAATTCCTTATTTTTCAAATAAGGAAAAAGTCCTAACTCACCTAATAAATGATCTAAAATAAAATCTCTTTCAATCTCTCCTCTTCTTTCAAGAGTTCTTATCACTATATCTTGAATTAAAGATTTATTTTTATGAGTATTAAATTCATTTATAAGAGAAATAAGAAAATTATCCCAATCTGAAAAATGAGGGTTTTCTAATTTATCTCTTGCTTCTTTATACCAGTCTGACATCAAGATAATTCCTTATACAATTCATCATTAATTTTTTGAATATCAGATACGGGAAAACAAAAAACACGGAGATCAACAAGTTTTACCAATCCATCGTTTATATTACTTTTCAAAAGATTACGACATTCCAAAACATGATCTTCAAAAAGTTTTATAAAATTTTCTTTGTCAAAATTATTAATTAAATCACTATCATGCATCAGAAATATAGGTATTATTATTTTATCAAATCTTTCATCAATTGATAAATTAGCATCGGATAACCTTTCTAATTTTTCTTTATGGGGCCAAGAATCATCAATTTGATTAGTTAAAGCAAATAAACGGTTTTTTAATGAGCGAATATCTACAATATATTCGATATTTTTAACTATAGATTCAATAACTTCTTCAAGTGTTCTATTAACTGATGAAGCTCCTATCCATAATTCTAAACTATCAAAAATTAAAACAGCATGTGTACATGAAAATGTTTTGTTATTTATATCGAATAACTTATTCATTACTGGGATAGTTTTATATGTTTCTCTTATTGCAATATGTAAACAAAGATCCCCTAAAGCATCCAGGTTATTTAATAAAAAGTTATCTTTTGCAAACTTAAATAGCTGCCTATCACTTCCATTAAAGTTCTTTTGTTCTTTTAGAGTCAAAGCGTAATCAATGATCCAATCATAGACTGTTTCACTAAAATTATTAATTTTCCATTCGCCAAACTCAAACCCAATATCAATCCCCTTAATATTAGGATCTGAAGCATTACAATTTACACAATATTTAAATGGTGATAAAGGATGCTTTGGTGGATTATAATCAATACCATTTTGAATTTTATACTTAATAAAATTTTCATTTATAATATTTAGAATATTAATATCTTTTAATACATCTTTAATAGAAATTCCATATAAAGTATTTTTACCTTGCTGGTACACTAAAATACCTATACAGTCATTATTATAAATTACTGGTGAACCCGACATACCACTATAGTTAGTTACAGTTGTTGCTTGAGTAACTTCAAAGCTATAATTAGAAGTTGTGACATTTGTTAAATCATTGGAAATTTTTACCTTAATTGGCTCATAAAATATATCTTTTTCTGCAGGATAACCACATGAAAGTACTTCATTATCTATACCTACATTAGTAGAATATAAATTTATATGATGATTTAATTCAAAATCTAATATTTCAATTATAGCTATATCTAGTTCTTTATTACAATATATACATTTAGACTCTATGTAATTACCTTTTGAGTAATCATCACTTGATAAATAAATTCTAATATATTTTGGATTTATATCTATAACATGATTAGCAGTTAACAATATTTTTTTTGAAATTGAAAAGCATGTTCCTCTTTTTATTAATCCAGATTCGGTTATAGCTTCTATAACGTATATAGAATTCAATTTAAAATGATCAAGACTAATAACACTCATAATTCAACCCCCTGTATTCCCTGAAATAATTTAACATTTATATATTTTTCATTAATTTCATTTATAAACCAATTAGGGATATGATTTACTTCATGATTAATATAAATTTCAATTTCATCTTGTTGATTTACGAATATTATCCTTGATAATGTTTCTAAATCAGGGTGGCTATGAATATTACCATTTGTACTTATAAAATATTTTTTACTTTTAATTCTTCTAAGCAAATCTAAATTAGTATTATTTTTACTACCATGATGGGATATTTTTATTAAATCTACTTCTAAGGTTTCTATACACTCCATATCTAACCAAGATATGATTGTTTCTACATGACAATCACCTAAATATAGTATTTTTTTATCACCATATTCTATTAGAAAAGCAAAACTACTTTTATTCGTTAAAGAAGGATCCGGAAAATAAGGTGTAGTTGCTAAAGATTCAATAGAGCTATGTGATGTTGCATTAATATTAAAATTTTCTGTATGTGAATCGATGATATTTTTTACAAATAACTCAAAGGCTTCAGAGTAAGATTTAGTTAAAATTTTAGGCCTTATTTTTTTCTCATTAAGACTTTTCAGCCAATTTTGTTTTAATTCATTAAGATCATCTTGCGTAGGAGAAATAATTGTAAATTTTATTTTATTACTATAAAACTCTTTTAATTTCTCCCGATATATAGCTTCTTGAGAAACTATCGAATTACAATTTATACCTTTCTCTTTAATTAAATAAGATAGAGATGTGCCTTCGGCATACCCTACTGGTATAGTAGTTTCAATATTATCGCATTCACATGCAAAAGCTTTTAACTGTCTCTCAATAGTACGATCTATTTCTTCATTATTTATTGTAATATTTTCAAATATTTGCTCAACACCATTAAAATATATTTCATTAATTTTTGGACATTTTTCATCTAATAAAAGTTTGATAACTCCATTAACATGGTCGTTATCAATGTGAGTAACAATTAACGTATCAATTTTACTAACCTTATCAAATATTTCCTTTTTCCATTGGTCAAATGAATGTGCAGTACCTCCATCTATCAGTACAAATTCCTCATCTGTTTGTATGGAGATACAATCTCCATTTCCAGCTTGATGCATGGTTATTCTGATCATAAAATATGCAATTTTTTAAGTTACGAAAATATAACACATTTCTTCTTTTCTAGAAATGGCTTATCTTTAGTAACTTAAGCATATTCTCTTAAAATATATACTATATAGTTTATTGATTTTATTAACTTAATTAATTTCTATACTTGAGTTAGAGCACCATAAAGATAGTATTTGTTCTGAGGTATATTTTTCCCATTTCTCATAATTGCGAATTATATTAGCACTAATAAATAACTCTACATCTGAATAATTCCAGCTCTCTGGAAGGCAACGAGGATATTTTGGTTTTTCTTTTTTTTCTTCAAGATAATCTAAATAGCTTAAGATTTTAAGATTAAATAGGGGTTCTTTAACAAATTTATTATTATCTTTATAGATATTTTCTACTTCATATAATTTGGACATTGTTTTATTAGCCTGATAGCTTAATAATGAATAAATTTCATTTAAATTGAATTTACTAATCATACGCATTAAATTAAATTCTAAAGCATTATTTTTTTTAATCGGTATCTTTTTCCTACTACATATATCATCAATTAAAAAATAAACCTCTACTAAACGCTTTGTATCTAAATAATTTTTAATATCCTCACAATCATCTACTTTTAATTTATAATTAATAATATTACCATAAAGCTGTCCAATCCATTCTTCTAAATTATTCATTCCTTCAGGAATTATTATTTTTATTTCAGATCTAAAGTTTAATGATAAGTACTTTGTGATTTCCTTTTTAATTTCATCTCCTATATAACAATCCAATTCGAGTTTAAGCATGTCTAATTCATGTTGTTTTTTTATAATATTATCATACTGGTTCGTTATAAAAATATAGCCTTTTTTAATTAGTCTTTCTATAATATCATTAAAGCCATTAGCTTCTATTTCATTGAAAATATTCCATTCATTGATTGATATACTCTCTTTTATAATAGTGCTTTTAGTAATAAGTACATATAAGAAAATCTTTTCTAAATAGGTTAGCTCTGAATTAGGAGAAGCAATTTCTATATTTTCTTTTAATGAAACCAATTCTTTAAAATTATTTAAATGTAATTTTATAGAATTATCAGCTTTATTCTTTTGGCATGGATAACATTTTAGTTCATGAATAATCCTTTTATATTTTTTAAAGTCAAGATCTCTTCTTTTTAAAATCTTAATCTCTTTAATGCACTTTCTACAATCCATTACTTCATAAATTATTATATATCCACTATTCTTAACAATACGTTCTAATTTATCAGGTGTTCTAAGGCTGTATTTATCTAATAGAGCCTTAATAGTATGATTAAACTTTAAGTTATCAAAATCACTAAAATCCCAATAATCATTTAACATATCGAGATTAAAGTCTTTATATTCTGTATTAAATACAATTTTATAGTTTTTATTAGTCATTTGTTTAAAAATTAATCTAAATAAGATTTATTTATCATATTTTTTATAAAGGAACAATAAATTAAATAGCTTTGTTTACAATTCTATTGGATACAAATCTTATAGTATGTAATTTTAGTATGCATACTATTCGTATTTAGTTGAATTTAAGGATAAAAATAATTATTAGTATAAATTTTAGGGTTATTATTTAAAAATCGGCATTTTCACTACGATCGCCCAGGCTGGCAGCCCAGTTAACTTTCTTGGTTATTTCCGGACGTTCTTCGTGCCAGAGCTGTTGTAATTCAGCCACCAACCGGTCATAGCCGGCTCGAGTAATTAAGTTAGATTTCATTATGAATATTCAGTTTATATAATTATCTATTATGCCATACAGTTTCAACATATTATCACAATCTTAATTTAAAATTTATTAATATCAATTATTTATATAAATATCGCTCAGCTATTTTTGATCAAAATTTGACATAATAAAATTTGCACTTTATTATCCGTTCACTTTTTAGTATTTATGTTCTTTTTATCTATGTAGTTAAACTACACAGTTTTATTTCATCCCTGTCATTTTAAATGACTTCATGACTGCCCATCCTCTTATTGAATTTATCAACTTATAAAAGTTGCAGACCCGTTTTTGTCTGCCTTTTAGGGCATAAGTTACTTTAGCGGAGACACCATGCACAGTAGTTCAACTTTTGGGTCAAGGCTTAGCCTTAACTCTTTATTTTCTACTCTCCCTGTTCGATTACTTGTATTAAGCACAGCTCTTGTACCTTGGCACAATATTAATGCAAGTAAAGCTTCACAATATAATTCCGTTGTGAATACCAATACGTTAACTGTGGTCACGGTGGAAAGCCCAACGACCTTATTTAAAGATGGCAAGATTATGTATGGCTTCGGCTATGATCTTGTCCGTAATTATGCTCAAAACCTGAATGTCAGGCTCGAACTAAAGACAGTTGCAGACAACGCAACAGCTTTAAAATGGGTCGCTCAAGGCAAAGCCAATATGGCAATGACTACGGCTGACTTTAATACTATTGAAAAGCACCAGCTGACGTCTTTCTCTGCAAGCTGTGGAGATACAACCAGTCTGGTTAAAAATGGTTTAAACCCAGCATTGAACTGGGTATTCAAGCAGGCCGAAGAACCGCTAGCTGCTACTGCAAGTGGCTACATTTGCCAAGGTAAACAAAATGGGGCCATTCGTCAGTTGGCTTCTTTTTACAACCGTAATGTAGTACAGCCTGATGCCTGGAAAACCATTCAGCGTGATTTGTCAAAACGTATGCCGATTTATAAAGCGAGTTTTCAGCAAAGTGCTGAACGTTATGACCTGGACTGGCACCTGCTGGCTGCAATTGGCTATCAGGAATCTTATCTAAAGCCCAATTCAGTTTCACCTACAGGCGTACGTGGCCTGATGATGCTCACCAGTAGTACAGCTAAAGCTATGGGAGTACAGAACCGTACAGATCCCCATCAGAGTATTCAAGGCGGGGCCAAGTACTATGATTTAATGCTCGACAAGTTTTCTGACGTTCCTTATCCGGACCGTCACTGGTACGCCTTGGTAGCTTATAATATGGGTCCTGGTGCTGTTGGCCAGATTCAAAAACGTATTCAAACCCAAGGCCGTAATCCAAATAACTGGGTAAATCTTTATGATTATCTGGAACGCCATCAGACAAGTAATGGTCGTTATCATCAGGCTGTGCAATATGTTACCCGTATTCGAGCCTATCTTGAACATATCAAGAAGTCTGAGCTGGTCACAATTTAGACAAAAGTGTTATATATGATATAGAATGTAAGACAAAGAATTTAATTCATAAAAAAAGCTTACCTTCAGTAAGCTTTTTTGCTCTTAAACTTCTTTTTTTCAAGAAGTTTGCGCAAGGATATTCTTAAACAGGTCTTTCTGCTCTTGGCTTGGCTTTACAGTCTGTAATGCCATCAATTGTGACATATCGCCTTGCACCTTGATTTTGCCTGTCATAAATGCTTGCATCGCAGCTGCCATATCGAATTCAAGGAAGACTTTACGCAGGGTTTCGCCATCCATATTCAAAGTAGTTTTAGCATTTGAAGACAGACCTTTCTGGATTTTTCCACCATCTAATGAAAGTTCAGTCGTATTATTGTCTGCATTTACAACTACAAGATTAATTGCCAGATTAGCCAAGGCTGGTGGCAGGTTCAAATCACCTGCTTCAGCAGTTAATTTATCAACAGTTGCAAACCAATCATCAGTGAGTAACGCAGGCATAATTTTTCCTCAAGTATATTTTTCAATTTATAGAGCTGTCTTTCCAGACAGCATATTCATGAAGCTGTGAGCTTTTATTTTGTTATAGCATGTAATAAGGCAATTAGAACAATTTTTTTGTACTGATCATTCAGTTTTTGATGTTTTTATGTATTACTGATTTAAATAGGCACCTTAACTGGGCAAGATGCCTAATATTTGCTTTTATTCAGCAGCAAAACTCAAATTAACTACATCCAGACGATTAGTTTTTTCCGGTTCTTTGAAGTCATACTCACGTTGCGAATCAAGTATCTCAAAATCGAACAGTTCACGGTCAGCCAGCTGAGATGGTGATACGTTCTGCAAAGCGCCGAAAATACTGTGCAGACGTTTCGGATGGGCTTTATCCCAATCACGCAACATATCATTAATGATTGCGCGCTGCAGATTTTCCTGAGACCCACAGAGATTACATGGAATAATTGGGAACTGGCGCAGCTCCGCATATTTTATAATGTCTTTCTCTTCCACATAAGCCAGTGGACGAATCAGAATATTCTTTTTGTCAGATGACAACAGTTTTGGTGGCATGGCTTTTAGACTGCCACCATGAAACAGGTTCAAAAAGAAAGTTGCCAGAATGTCATCACGGTGATGTCCAAGAGCAACTTTAGTTGCGCCGATTTCCTGGGCAAAACCGTATAGGGATCCACGGCGTAAACGAGAGCACACAGCACAGTATGTTTTACCTTCCGGTGTCAAGCGTTTGGTAATGGTATAGGTGTCTTTTTCCAGAATGTAATATGGAATATTGTTTTCTTCCATATAACGCGGCAAGACATCCTCCGGAAAACCAGGCTGCTTCTGGTCTAGGTTGACAGCAACTACATCAAAGTTAATTGGTGCAATACGCTTGAACTGTAGCAAAATGTCCAGCAAGGTATAACTGTCTTTACCACCCGATACGCACACCATTACCTTGTCGCCATCTTCAATCATCTTGAAGTCACGAATAGCATGGCCAACTTGGCGACGCAGCTTTTTAAGCAGACGATAATAGGCTGAACTGGTTGGCAGTTCTGGCTTGAAATTAAATCCCTGGTTGGACTCAACTGGCGAGTACATAGAACAGAATTACCCATAAAAGAAATACCGCGCGATTTTAGCCGATCTCCCTCCGATTCGCATCACCGAATTACAATTAATGTGGAACACCACTGGTCAGAAAAAAATAAGCCTTTGTATAAAAAATAGACGCTCGCGTTCAAAATTGTATCAAAATGCTTATATTTTGGACTTTTCCACAGTTTTCCACAAAACCTGTGGATAAAATTGTGGATTTCTCTAGGCTTGACAGGGGGTGTAATCGGCCTATTAAGGGTTTTATTTAAATTGATCATTTTTTGATCAATTAATATTTATTAATAATTACAATTACTTATATATGTCAAGATATACTTTTTAAAAAATTTTTTTTATTTATTTGGTTATTTTAAAAACAAATGGTCTTGCTTTTTTTTCAATTTTTTTTGTTAAAGAAACTCAAGTTTTTGGTTTCTATTGTAGAGTTTTTTGTTAAACTCGGACTGAATTTTGAGCTCCAAGTTGCTTACAGATTACTATGAAAACTTACTTTGATATTTCACGCTTGGGTATCTGGGGATGTGCCGTACTTGTACTGGTTTCAAGCTATAGTAGTGCAGGTCAAATGTATGTCTATAAAGACCAAAGTGGCAGCACCCTCCTGACTAACCGTAAAATGAATGACAGTTCATTAAAGAAAGTTAAAGTTACTTATTATCCTGAGAGTAATATTCACAGTTATAGTAACTGGGGAAAGTCAGAAGCGGCGGTGTTGCCAAGCTATAGCAAAAATCGTGATGCTTTTGATCATATAATCAAACAGGCGGCTCAGCAGCATGGTGTCAGTGAAGGTCTGATTAAAGCAGTTATGCACACTGAATCAGGCTTTAATGTAAATGCCCGCTCTCCTGTAGGTGCACAGGGCTTGATGCAATTGATGCCTGCAACAGCACGGCGCTTTAATGTCTCAAATGCATATGATCCTTATCAGAATATTCTAGGAGGAGCCAAATATTTAAGCTGGCTCCTGAAACGTTTTAAAGGCAACACGCATCTTGCTCTTGCAGCCTATAATGCAGGAGAAGGTAATGTTGCTAAATACGGTGGTATTCCCCCATTCCGTGAAACCCAGGATTATGTTCGTCGGGTCACCAGTCGTTATAGCAACCTTTACTCGGGCGGAGCTCTAAACCTTACTGCCAGTAATAATCCGGAAAATGGATTGCTGGTTCAGGAAACAGTGAATTCTGCTGCAAATACTCAAGCTGCAGGCCGGAGCTATGCGCCCCGGCAAATTATTACGCTGGCAGATGGCTCCTATACAGATGCACCAGGCACTTATGTCAGCTCTAACGCTACAGCCTCAGCACGTATTCATATTTCTAACTGATCTTTTAATTCATTTTTTCTATATATATTTTTCAAGTTTTTCTTGAATTTTAACGAGCATCACCGCATATTAGTTTTACGATTTATATTTCAAAATCGATTTATTTTTTCTATCAAAAGAGGATTATCTCAATGATGCGGATTGGTTTGTTCTTGCTAACCAACCTCGCGGTACTGGTAGTAGCTGGCATTATTTTGTCGCTCTTCGGAGTCGGAAGTTATCATGGTGCGGGTGGCCTTAATCTGGGCAACCTTTTAGTCATCTGTTTTGTATTTGGTATGGTGGGTTCTCTCATCTCCCTCTTTATGTCCAAATGGATGGCTAAAAAGGCGACCGGTACACAAATTATTGACCCTAATGCTCCTCAAAATCAGGCAGAAGCCTGGTTATTGCAGACCGTTGCTGAATTATCACAGCGTTCTGGCATTCAAATGCCAGAAGTGGGCATTTTTCCGTCTTATCAGTCTAATGCATTCGCAACAGGCTGGAACAAAAATGATGCACTGGTCTCGGTCTCTACCGGTTTGCTTGAACGTATGAATAAGGATGAACTGCGTGCAGTACTGGCGCATGAAATCGGCCACGTCGCTAATGGCGATATGGTTACACTTGCCCTGATTCAAGGGGTAGTGAATGCTTTTGTCATGTTCTTTGCCCGTGTAGTAGGCGACTTCATTGACCGTAACGTATTTGGCCGTGAAGATGGTGAAGCACCTGGGCTGGCTTACTTTGCAATTACGATTGTACTGGATATTGTATTTGGTATTCTTGCCTCTGCAATTGTCATGTGGTTCTCACGTTACCGTGAATATCGGGCCGATGAAGCGGGTGCACAGCTTGCCGGAAAACAGGCTATGATTTCTGCCCTGTTACGTCTACAGGCAGAGTCTGACATGCCAGATCAGATGCCTAAAGAAATGAAAGCCTTTGCAATCTCTTCTGGTAAAGAAGGTGGTTTTAGTCTGGCTGCTCTGTTTATGACACACCCGACTATTGAAGACCGGGTAGCTGCTTTACAGCGTCTCAACTGTCCATAAGTTTTTCTGTTGATTCATCCAGATTCAAAAAAGCCTCCTGCGTGGAGGCTTTTTTACATTTAACCTTTTAAGCTAATGCAGTGTATATTTTAAAAATACTGCTGTGCCAGCCTGATAGCAAACCACAAACCGGCTGCAAATAGAATCAGGAACAGAACTCCGACCAAGTCAGGTATATGTAGCCATAACCAGGCCACCACTGGCTGGCGCCAGAAAGTAGAATGTTGCTGTTTACGTTCTAACTTCTCATGCAGATAGGGATGCCTTAAATGAATATCTGTAGTCATCTGATATTCTGTGCGGATATGTTCATGCACAATATCAAGTGCCTTGCGGCTCGGCCGGATAAATATATCAAATACCGTACCGATTACAGGCACAAAACCGACCACTGCATCCAGGGCAGCCATTTTAATAACTGGCCGCAATTTATGGGAAGGCACGCCAATCTGGCGCCCTTTGTAAACTGCATAACAAGTCAGGGCAAAGCCTGCCAGATCTCCTGCAATTGGTACCGTGCTCAAGGCTGCATCCGCACCGATTCCCTGCTTGGTAAAAGGAATACGAACTAAAGAGTCCATGATATTGGCAAACTTGGCCAGATCACGCTCCAGACGGATCACTTCTTGCTGAGTAAGTTTTTTTTGTTTTTCAAGCCCGGGCATTACCAATTCCAGTCATTAGAGAGTCATCAGCATAAAACAGATTAAAACACGAGATGTATTAATCTGTGTACTAAAACAATAATTTGGATGCTACAAATAAGTAGATAATCACGCCTGTAGCATCACAGATTGAGGTAACTAAAGGTGCTGAAGCACTGGCAGGGTCCAGTTTCAACTTATTTAAAATAAAAGGCAAGCTCATACCCGTCAGACAACCCATGAGTACAATCCCTACCATGCTAATTGCCAGTACAATCGCGACCATGAAATCACCGCGAATATAACCTAGCATGGATACGGCACAAGCCATCGTTACGCCTAAACAAAGTGCCACCACAGTTTCACGGCCGAGCAAGCTGAACCAGTCTTTAAACTGTACATCTCCGGTCGCCAAGGCACGCACCATGAGAGTAGCAGACTGCGATCCGGCATTTCCCCCACTGCCCACCAGTAAAGGGAGAAAGAATACCAATACAATGTGAGTTGAAATAATCTCTTCAAAATGTGCAATTCCAATTCCCGACAGTAAACTGCCAAAGACCAGAATAACCAGCCAAAATACCCTTTTTTGGTATAAGGTTATGATGGGAGCAGTTTTCAGGCTGAGCTCAGCTAACGGACTGACTGCACCGGATTTTAAAATATCTTCGGTAGTTTCTGCCTCTACAATATCCATCACATCATCATAAGTGATAATGCCCAGCATTCTTTCCTGCTCATCCACTACAGGTAGAGCGATTAAATCATAGTAAGCCAGAGTTTTAGCAACGACTTCCTGATCATCATAGGTATAGACATAAATCACATCCCTTTCCATTACCTCTGCAATTGTAGCTTCGGGCCTGGCCTGAATAATCTGGCGTAGAGAGATGACACCTATCAGCTGATTCTGCTCATTTACAATATAAACCAGATAAAGGGTTTCCCGTGTTGCGGCGATTATACGCAGCGCCTGGATGGCTTCATCCATGCATAAGTCTTGGTGTAAGGTAACAAAGCTGGAACTCATCATCGCACCAGCTGTACCTTCAGGATAAAGCGCCAGTTTTCTTAAGGTATTTTGAGACTCCTCAGATAGCAGTGTTATAAGCTGTTGTTGTAATTCTGGTGACAGTTTTTTATAAATATCGACAAAGTCATCAGAATACATATTATCAAGAATAGGGATGAGATCAGGAACAGGTATAAATTCAGCCAAAACAGCTTGCTGGCTGAGCGGCAAATATGCAAACACCTCACTTGGCTCATCCAGTTTCTGTAGGATCTTGACCTGTTCTGTAGGGGTCAATCCTTTTAATACACTAGCCTGATCAGCAATATTTAATTCATTTAAAAGGCCAATAGCCGTATTGAACTTTTCAGAACGGAGCTGTTGGTGAACATATTGTATTTTCTCTGCAATCTGCGGCATGCCTGTCTCATGATAATTTATTGATTAAATAAAAATTTATTTTTGATCAGGGGGATTAAACTACTTCTATCATGCTCTGGAGAGTTTTCACTATAATTTTGCAATACGCCTACATTTATCGAATAAAGTCATAAACTGAGGGCGGTCTTTAAAGTAAGAAAACCTGATCTCGTCAGGTTTTTTGAAAGACAAATCAAGATAAATCAACTAGCCAAGGTGCTGTTTTCTTGTCATCAGATTCCGGACCAAAACATACATGAATGGAATGAATATTACTACCAAGACCGTTCCAAACATGACTCCACCTAGAACACTGGTACCAATTTCCTGACGGCTGGCAGCTCCTGCACCAGAGGCAAACACTAGCGGTACTACACCAGCACCAAAAGCCAGAGAAGTCATCAAGACCGGCCTCAAGCGCAAGCTGGCGCCTTCCAGAGCTGCTGCTACTGCATCTTTGCCACGTTGCTGGGCCAGTGCAGCGAATTCAACAATAAGAATGGCATTTTTGCATGACAGACCAATTGTTGTCAGCAATGCGATCTGAAAGTAAATATCATTAGGAAAGCCAGCTAGATAACTGAACAGGATATTCCCACCAATACCAAGTGGTATTGCTGCCATAACCGCTGTCGGTATGCTCCAGCTTTCATAAAGGGCAGCGAGGCACAGAAAAATAAAGCCAATCGACACCAGATATAACCAGATTGCCTGATTACTGGACTGCTGTTCCTGAAAAGATAAACCGCTCCAGGCTAAGTCAATGTCAGGAAATTGATCAATCAGGGCCTGGACATCCTGCATCGCTTCACCGGTACTAAAACCAGATCCTGCATCTGCTTCCATTTGTAATGCAGTATAGCCCATGAAACGGTTAACTACTTCTGGCCCGCCAGTCCATTCAAAACTGGCAAATGTAGAAAATGGAACCATTTGACCAAGATCATTACGGACAGACCAGAAATATAAATCTTCAGGTTGTGCCCGATAAGCTGCATCACCTTGCATAATGACCCGCTTAATCCGTCCCCGGTCAATAAAATCATTAATATAACTACCACCCCAAGCAGCCGCCAGAGTACTGTTAATCGCAGGCTGACTTAAGCCTGCTGCCATTGCCTGTTTCTGGTTAATATTGACCTTCAACTCAGCCTTGTCCGGATTAGCTTTTTTGTCCAGATTTTGAAAACTGTCATATCGATTAGTTTTGGTCTGTAATGACTTAAACTGCTGTTCTAGATAAGTCCGGCCTTGGCCGTTAATATCGCGAATCCAGAATTCCAATCCATCTGTCTGTCCGAGACCACGAACAGCTCCCGGCATATTGACCATAATTCTGGCATCAGGATTATTACTGAAATACTTTGTGGCACGTTCACGAATTGCCTGCGCAGAATTTTCCTGCCCCGGACGATCATCCCAGTGCTTGAGCGCAATGAAACCCTGTCCAAGATTTTGACCTGTACCAGAAAAGTTACGGCCATAGCGGATAAGTACCAGTTCAACATTCTCTTGTTCTTCACTCAGGAAATAACGCTGAATCTCTTCTCCTACTTGCTGGCTCTTAGCCATTGGAGCGCCATTTTGCAAGCTAAACTGGATATTAAGCGTGCCCTGATCTTCACTTGGAATAAAACTGCTAGGTAGTGCACGATAAAACAGCGCAAATACAGCAATCAAGGCTATAAATACGACTGAATAAATCATTTTGTGCTGCATGGAACTCTGGATCACTTTGAGATAATACTGTCTGAGTCGCTCCAGTTTTTTATTGAACCCATTGGCCCAGCGAGCATGTTGCTGCTTGGGTTTTAAAATCAATGCACATAAAGCAGGAGTCAAAATCAAGGCGACTAGCAATGACAATGCCATTGCTGCCACCAAGGTAATTGAAAACTGCCGGTAAATTACACCAGTTGAGCCACTAAAAAATGCCATCGGAATAAAGACAGCAGTGAGAACCAGCGTAATACCCACTAGCGCACCGCTAATTTCCTGCATTGACTCTAGTGCAGCCTGTTTTGGGCTGAATTGCCTCTCTTCGATCAATCGCTCGACATTTTCAACCACAACAATCGCATCATCTACCAGCAGGCCAATCGCCAGTACCAGAGCAAATAGGGTCAATGTATTTACACTTAAACCTAATACGTACAGTATGGCAAAGGTTCCTAAAATTACTACAGGTACAGTAATGGTAGGAATTAAGGTTGCACGCCAGCTTTGTAAAAACAGGAACATCACCAAAATTACAAGAATCACTGCTTCAATCAGAGTTTTAACTACCTCTTTAATTGACTCTTGAACAAAAGGTGTATTATCACGTGGATAAACAATTTTATAACCGGCTGGTAGCTTCTCGGTAAGACGGTCTATGGTCTGTTTAATCAAGGCGGAAGTCTGCAAAGCATTTGCGCCTGTAGCCAGTGAAATGCCCAGACCTGCTGATGGATAACCATTAATGGTATTAAATGACTGGTAGTTCTCTGCCCCAAGTTCAATTCGGGCAATATCTTTTAAATATACAAAGCCGGCATTAGCGGAAGATTTAATTATAATATTTTCAAACTCTTCAACCGTTTTTAAACGTGAACCCGAACTGACTTTAGCATTCAGATACTGTTCACTAGCTGTAGGCAAGTCTCCAATACCCCCTGCTGCCACCTGAGTATTTTGTGCTTCTACAGCTGCACGAATATCACTTGGCATTAAATTATATTGTTTTAAACGATCTGGATTCAGCCAGATCCGCATTGCATATTGCGAGCCAAAAACATCGACTTCACCAACTCCTTCAATTCTGGAAATTTCCTGTTCCAGATGGGTCATCATATAATCAGATAATTCGATATTATTACTTTTACCAGTCTGGTCATAAAGGCCTATGACCATATGCGTATCGCCTAGCGATTTCCATACATTAACACCTTGCCGCTGTACATCCTCCGGCAGACGGCTGAGCACGCCATTAATACTATTTTGTACCTGAACTTGGGCCGTATCTGGGTCTGTCCCATTCTCAAAACTAATACTGATCCGGCTACGTCCCGCTGAATCACTGCTGGAGCTAAAATATAAAAGATGATCAATGCCTTTGATTTGCTGTTCAAGCAGCTGCGTTACACTCTCTTCTACGGTTTCTGCAGAAGCGCCATTATATGTAGCCGCTACTGTAATCTGCGGTGGAGCAATATCCGGATAGCGTTCTACAGGCAGGTTTATGACAGAGAAAATACCAAATGCCATTACAATAATGGCCAGTACTCCTGCAAAGATGGGACGTTCAATGAAATATTTTGACAACATAAATGTTCAGGCCACCTGCTCGGCTAGAGTGAACGGAAAAAGGATATGGCGTACCACGGTCTGGCAGATTAAAGTTATAACATTGAACAGGTATGACGAAAATTCATTATTCTTACGCATTTACATAAATTTATATAACCTATTAAATGAGGAGGGAATATGAAGAAAAGTAGTTTAAACACTATTACTATAGAGATAATTGAAGTTATTGGGGCTTATAGAACACTTTCTTATTCTGAGCTGCTGCTCATTAGAATAACTATTTGACAGCTCATTATGAAAATAAAATTAGCGAAATTTTGGATATAACGATCTTGCCAATTTACCAAGTAATAAAAATTAAAAATGGCTTCACATGAAGCCATGTATTAGAAATTATTTTTGCAAGACATTATTAAAATAAACAGGTATCCAGAGATACTGTTCATTGGCAACCTTAGAAATATGTCCAATGCCCGGAAAAGGTAAATGTGGTGCAGCTACCCAGCTACCTTCATCCGCAATTTTACTGAACAGTTTCAGTCGGGTTTTTACAGCTTCATCTGGCTGGATATCATACTCAATAGCAGTACGCGGCGCTTCAAACTGCACACTGTGCGAATGCACTGTATCTCCAATAAAAACCATTTTATCTTTATTCTGCTCCAGCACAAAACTGTGGTGGCCGGGTGTATGGCCACGTGTATCCATCACCTGAAGGCCAGCAATCGATTGCCCTTCTTTAAACGTTATAAATTGTTTATCTTGTTGATAAGGTGCTATCGCGTCCTGAATTTTGTTGCGGGTTGACTGATAATTTTCCAGTTGTTCTTTAGACAAATTTACTGGTGTCTGACCTAACCAGTAATTTACTTCACGTTCATGAGCATAGACTTTGGCGTTTGGAAAAACTTTTTGACCCTCTTTAGTTAAACCGCAGACATGGTCAGGATGTAAATGCGTCAGTAACACTACATTCACGTCCTCAAGCCGATAGCCTGCCTTGACCAGATTACTGCTCACTGAACCGAGATGCGAACCAAAACAGCTAGCAGCACCACTATCTACTAAAACTAGCGCTGTTCCAGTATTAATTAGGAAAGCATTTACCGATGTTTGTACACCCTGTTGCTGATCATTATGATATTTCTTTAAAATCTGCTGAATATGTTTTACCTGAGAATTATTTAGCGTTTTAAATAGACTAGGTGACATATAATTGGTGCCATCCAGCAAAGCGGTAACTGTATATTTACCCCACTGCTGATGATAATACCCTGGCACCTGTTCAGTGGGTGTAGCTGTTGAAGCCATGCCAGTTGAAGAAAGCACTGTAAAACTAACCAAACTGATGAGTGTTTTAAATATTTTCACTGCTTACCTGCTATATTAATTAAGAGCATGAACTGTTTTTAATATATTTTACCCCATTAAGCGAGTCTGTTTTTGGGCACTCGCCAATTTTTATACCCTTCTGATAACCGATAAGCTCGTTGCAAAAAGTTCTATACTGATTTAGTTTATAATATGGAAGAAGATTATATTTTTTATCAACCGATTTTTATCCTATAGGTTCTATAGAAACATTGTTAAAGTAGCAATGAACAACCCTATACATAGTCCTAAAATAATTAAAATCATCTTTTTTTGAAATTCAGCAGCTCGTATATCTTCAATTAGAATATCCTGTTCAAATTGCTTGAACTCTCGATAAAGCTGGTCACCTGATTTGGAGCCCGGTGCACCTTTTAATTTAAAATTATGCATACCACTCTTTCTCGCTTTCGCAAACCTGAAAATCTATTCTCATAGAGAAAATCTAGTAAAAAATCTGCTTTTTCTAAAATAACCAGGATATTTGCTTTGAGACAAACTAATTTTAAAAAATGAAAAATTTAAATCTATATCCAGCTAATTATTTTATAATTCAATTAAATAGTTACACTGGCAACACATTACACTTTTATAAAAAACTTAAATCTAGGTATCTTGGACTATTTCTTTATATTTAGCTTATACCCTTACTATTTATAAGGGTTTTAATTATTTTTAAAATCTTTCTCTAAAATGAGCTTAATTTCGCAATAATTTTTTAAATTATCTCTATGGTATTTTTTTCCAAATTTAATTATTTTTCTAAAATTTTATATATTAAAAATTTTTTAGCAATAGGAATAAACCATAGGACTGAACTCTTAAATTAAATATTTTTCAGGTAAGCCTCTCTGTTTTAACTAAAGATTCATAGAGTAAATATTTCAGAAAATAAAAAAGGTCGCACAAAGCGACCTTTTTTATTCACTCCACTATATCAAGAAAACTTTTGTAGTGAAGCGATAAATATATTCAAGCCATATCCATATATGAAATATCAATGGCTTAAATAAAGCTTGGACAGATTACATCATGCCGCCCATGCCACCCATACCGCCCATATCTGGCACAGCTGGTTTGTCTTCTGGAATGTCAGTAATCATGCATTCAGTGGTCAGCATCAGGCCAGCAACAGAAGCAGCATGTTCAAGCGCAGAACGCGTTACTTTTGCAGGGTCAAGAATACCCATCTCCAGCATGTCGCCATATTCACCTGAAGCTGCGTTATAACCATAGTTACCTTCGCCGCTCTTCACTGCATTGATTACTACTGAAGGCTCATCACCTGCATTAGAAACAATTTGACGAAGTGGTGCTTCAATAGCACGACGCAGAATATTGATACCTACATTCTGGTCATCATTGTTACCAGTTAGGCCATCAAGTGCTTTTGCAGCACGAACCAGCGCTACGCCACCACCAGCAACTACACCTTCTTCAACCGCAGCACGCGTTGCATGCAATGCATCATCTACACGGTCTTTCTTCTCTTTCATTTCAACTTCAGTTGCAGCACCAATTTTGATCACTGCTACACCACCAGCTAATTTAGCAACACGTTCCTGAAGTTTTTCTTTATCGTATTCAGATGTAGATTCTTCGATCTGTGCACGGATTTGCTGTACACGCTCAGCAATTGCATCAGCATTACCTGCACCATCAACAATCACTGTATTTTCTTTAGATACAGTAACTTTATGTGCAGTACCCAGATCTTCAAGGTTAGCCTGCTCAAGAGACATACCCACTTCTTCAGAAATTACGGTTGCGCCAGTCAGGATAGCAATATCTTGCAGCATGGCTTTACGGCGGTCACCAAAGCCAGGAGCTTTCACTGCACACACTTTAATAATACCGCGCATGTTATTTACAACCAGAGTTGCCAGCGCTTCGCCTTCTACGTCTTCTGCGATGATCAGTAACGGCTTACCTGTTTTTGCAACAGCTTCAAGTACAGTAATCAGTTCACGGATATTACTGATTTTTTTGTCAACCAGAAGAATGAACGGATTTTCCAGCTCAGCCGTCAGAGTATCTTGCTTGTTTGCAAAATATGGAGAGATATAACCGCGGTCAAACTGCATACCCTCTACAACATCAAGCGAGTCTTCAAAGCCTGAACCTTCTTCAACGGTAATTACGCCTTCTTTACCGACTTTTTCCATTGCCTGAGCAATCAGCTTACCTACAGTCTCATCAGAGTTTGCTGAAATTGAACCCACTTGTTCAATAGCTTTAAAATCATCTGCTGGCTTCGCTGTAGCGCGGATATTTTCAACTACAGTCTTCACTGCAAGATCAATACCACGTTTCAGGTCCATTGGGTTCATACCCGCAGTTACTGATTTAATGCCTTCATTCAGTATTGCTTGCGCAAGTACAGTTGCGGTTGTTGTACCGTCACCCGCGATATCATTGGTTTTTGAAGATACTTCACGTACGAGCTGTGCGCCCATATTTTCGAATTTATCTTTTAGAGAAATTTCTTTAGCAACGGTTACACCGTCTTTAGTAATATGCGGTGCACCAAAAGAACGGTCAATCACTACATTACGGCCTTTAGGACCTAAAGTTACTTTAACAGCATCTGCCAGAGTGTTTACACCAGCAATCATTTTTGTACGGGCTGAATCACCGAATTTTACGTCTTTAGCTGACATTTTTAACTCCAATTTTTTAAGAAATACTTGATCTGATCACAAATGAGTTAAACGTAAATTAGCCTTCTAACACCGCAAGGATGTCAGACTCTTTCATAATAAGAAGCTCTTCCCCATTTACTTTTACAGTTGTACCGGCATAAGTTCCAAACAGAACCTTGTCGCCAACTTTTACGTCAAGTGCACGTACACCATTATCAGTAATTTGACCATTACCCACTGCAATGATTTCACCTTGAGAAGGTTTTTCTGCCGCAGAACCTGGCAATAAAATACCACCAGCAGTTTTTGTTTCTTCTTCTACACGACGAACTACTACACGGTCATGTAATGGACGAATATTGCTCATAATTAACTCCATCAGACTAAGTCTTTTTTAAGTAATCAGTTATTACTTTATTTATAAGTCTAAGTAATAACCTAAAGTGTTTTGATGACACTTTTGTGGGGATAGAAAAAAACGCTTCAAGGGGGAAAATAAAAAAAATTTGTATTTTTGTATTTTTTTTAACCGCTCGACAGATCTTGGGTAATTATTTAATCACATCTGTCCGTAAAACAAATGATTGACTCTTTTCATTAAACCAGTATTGCAGAATTTCACCAGATATTGAAACAGTGTTAAAACTGTTCGGCAGGTTCTTGTGCAAGCGCCAGGAAGTCGCAGTACCGGCATGAATATTATAAATAGGATGATCAACTTTTAAATTATACAGTCGGGTCAGATCATAGATCGCGGTTTTATGTAAATGGCCATGTAAAATACCAAACAATTTATATTGTCCCCAAACCTCTAGAGCCATACGGCCGAGTACCGGACAGTCTTTTAAACCATGGGGGTCGTCAGGTTCAGTATAAAACGGCTGATGTGACGTAATAATTTTAAGTTTATGTAAGGGGGCCTGTTCTAGTTTCTCACGGGTTTCATGAATTTGCTCTAGTGAGACATGACCACGTGTATGATAACGCCGTCTTACACTATTGACTCCAATAACATAAAAGTGTTCGGTTTCTAGTACATTTTCCAAATTACCGAAAAAATACTGGTAACGGGTAAACGGGCTAAAGACACGATTCCACAAATGATAAAGTGGTATATCATGATTGCCAGGTACAACCAGATAAGGAATCTGGAGACTCTCTAAAAACTGCTTACAATAATAAAACTGGGTAAACCGGGCACGTTGGGTCAGGTCCCCACTTACCACGAGAGCTTCGGGTTGTTGCTCTTTACAGAATACTCGTAAGGCATTTAGGCATTCTGGCCGCTCGGTACCAAAATGCAGATCAGAGAGATGGAGCAGCATAGGGCACCATTATGTTAAGCGCATTTTTTTCAACTGTAATTTTTAAAGGTGTCTGCAACTCGACAATTTCTCCATCAATCGCCACTTTAATATTTTTTTTAGCTGCATGTACCTGAACCTGATCTGCGCAGAAGCTATAGACCTGTGAAGCCTGTTCAAGCTTGCCTTGTATCAGTTGAAATAGCAGTTTAAACAAAGTTCTTTTATCAGTATTTGCTACAGCCACACCGGCAACCCGGCCAGCTGCCGCACAGTCAGCAACACGCAGACGCATTTCCTGTAGCTGAAGTTGATTATTACCAAAAAAGACCAGCGGTGTATTTAAGGGATATCTTTTACCATCCACTTCTAAAGTCAGTTTTAAAGCTTTGCGGTCTCGAATCATGACATCCAGAGCTGAAGCATATGCATTAAATGTGAAGCGGCCAAACCGCTGGTTATATGCCTCCCTTCGCTTAATAAAGAGTGGATATAATCCTAGACTTGCATTGTTCAAATAAATCTGATTATTAAGTTTTGCCACATGAATCGCCTGAGGCCGACCAGAAATAATTACCTTTGTAGCTTCAAGCAAATCTAAAGGAATATTCAGGGCCCGCGCAACATAATTAAATGTCCCTAAAGGTAATAAGCCTAGCGGTATGTCAGTATGCAATAACTTTGCCCCTACTGCATTTAGAGTACCATCCCCCCCAGCTGCGACCACAACCCCTACATCTGGCCCATTTAAATGACGATCCAGCACATCCTGCATCAGCTGGTCAAAATCTGAGTTTGAATGTAATTCCAAGACCTGAATTTCGAAGCCATGTGTACTGAGTTGAGTTAGTATTTCTTCATAAAGCTCATCGCGACGGGCTGCATGAAAACCAGAATTTCTGTTATAAATAATAGTTAGAGGGCGCAATTGCTCATTCATAAACAATAAAAATTAAAGTAGTTGCTCTAATTTCGTCCAATTAATAGACAATTAAAATAGGCATTATGTAAAATTTAAATGAGTATGATTTATTTTACCAATAATAGTAAATTCAAATTTTTTTAACGTAATTATTTTATTTTTAATAAAATTTTTTAAATAAATACTATATATTTTTATTAAAAATAATTTGATGTAAATTTCTTAATCTAATTTAATATATTGATTTTAAGAATATTTATATAAAGATCTACATGTAATTACTTTCAGCCTTTAGTCTTATTTTTTTTATTAATTTATGCTTTAATACTGCCACTTTTTTTATTCATTTTGTTTGTCTTGTTTAGACAGACGAATTTGTACTTGTACTTTGTACATATTTTTAATAGGCCTCACCATGACCCAAGTGAACGCACCAGAATTCGTTCGTCATCCTAAGCTTATTGCATGGGTTGAAGAAATTGCAAAATTAACGAAACCTGCAAAAATTGAATGGTGTGACGGTAGCGACGAAGAATATCAACGTCTAATTGACCTGATGATTGCTAACGGCACCATGAAAGCATTAAACCAAGAAAAACATCCTGGTTCGTATCTTGCAAATTCTGATCCTTCCGACGTTGCTCGTGTTGAAGACCGTACTTACATCTGTTCTGAAAAGCAAGAAGATGCCGGTGCGACCAATAACTGGGAAGCTCCAGCCGAGATGCGTACCAAACTGAATGGTTTGTTTGACGGTGCTATGGCTGGACGTACCATGTATGTCGTACCTTTCTCTATGGGCCCGCTGGGCAGCCACATTGCACATATCGGTATTGAATTGACCGACTCTCCTTATGTTGCAGTGAGCATGACTAAAATGGCTCGTATGGGTAAAGCCGTTTATGATGTGTTAGGTACTGATGGCGAATTTATTCCATGTGTTCATACAGTAGGTGCACCGCTTGCAGAAGGTCAAAAAGATGTCTCTTGGCCATGCAACAAAGAGAAATACATTGTTCATTACCCAGAAACCCGTGAAATCTGGTCTTACGGTTCTGGTTATGGTGGTAACGCATTACTTGGTAAAAAGTGTCTGGCACTTCGTATTGCCTCTGTCATGGGTCGTGACCAAGGCTGGCTAGCTGAACATATGCTTATTCTGGGTGTAACCAACCCTCAGGGCGAAAAACACTATATCGCTGCAGCATTCCCGTCAGCCTGTGGTAAAACGAACTTTGCCATGCTGATTCCACCTGCGGGTTATGAAGGCTGGAAAATTGAAACTGTAGGCGATGATATTGCCTGGATCAAACCAGGTGAAGATGGCCGCCTGTATGCAATTAATCCAGAAGCTGGTTTCTTTGGTGTAGCACCTGGAACCAATACTAAAACTAACCCGAACTGCATGGCAACGCTGCATAAAGACGTCATCTATACTAACGTTGCTGTGACTGAAAATGGCGAAGTATGGTGGGAAGGTCTGTCTAAAGAAATTCCAGCAAATCTTACGACCTGGAAAGGACAGCCTCATGCAGAAGGTGAAAAAGCTGCGCATCCGAATGCCCGCTTTACTGTTTCAGCAGCTCAGTGCCCTTCTATTGATGCAGACTGGGAAAACCCGGCAGGCGTACCTATTTCTGCATTTATCTTTGGTGGACGTCGTGCCGATACAGTACCTTTAGTTTCAGAAGCTTTTGACTGGGTAGATGGCGTATACAAAGCAGCAACCATGGGTTCAGAAACCACTGCTGCAGCTGTAGGTCAACAAGGCATCGTACGCCGTGATCCGTTTGCAATGCTTCCATTTGCTGGTTACAACATGGCCGACTACTTTGGCCACTGGCTAAGCATGGGCGAAAAAGTTGCTGCGCAAGCTGAAGCACATGGCAACCATTTACCGAAAATCTTCAATGTAAACTGGTTCCGTCGTGACGCTGAAGGCAACTTTGTATGGCCTGGTTTTGGCCAGAACATGCGTGTTCTAGAGTGGATCATTGACCGTTGTGAAGGTCGTGCAAGTGCAGTTGAAACTCCAATTGGCTATGTTCCAACTTATGAACAGCTCAACTGGACTGGTCTAGACTTTAGCAAAGAACAGTTTGATACTGTAACTTCTCAAGATAAAGACCAGTGGATTAAAGAACTGGAAAGCCATACTGAGCTATTCAGCAAGTTAGGTGACCGTTTACCACAAGCACTGAAAGACCGTCAGAATCAGCTGCTTGATGCTGTAAAATCAGTTTAAATCAATGAAATAAAAAAGGTCGCAATTGCGGCCTTTTTTATTTTAATTTCATCCAAGCTCTATTGATCAATTACCAGAGAAAAATTGCTATTATCATTTACCCATTAAATTGATGTCTTTAACATTTACTTAAAATTTCTTCAGCTTACTGAAGCATATCGGTCCTTAAGATTGCTTATTTCCGCTAGTTCTATGCCATACTTGAACCTATAAGGATAAAAGGCTTTCTAATTATGAAGAAAATAACTTTATTGGTTACTTTACCATTATGTTTTATTATAACGGCATGCCAGACTACCCCTCGCCAGTACAATGGTATTACGGGCTATCAGATTGAGAACAAGTCTGCCCAATCAGCGACCATTGCCTATACTTTGGCATTACGCGCCAACCAGTCTATAGATGAAAATAAATTGCAGATGGCTTGTCAGCAAGTATTAGGTACTGGTAAAACTTATAAAATTTCAGTATTAAGCGCCAATGAGATTCCAAATCCTGCTGCTACCCAGCAGGACAATTATGGTATACAACTCGGCCAGAGCCGGGCCTCATTCAGTTTATCTGATACCCCAAGTTTAAATAACAGTGAAGATTACGCAACTCGACAGGCGCTTGAAGCCAAGCCTGCAACTCTACGCGTCATTCGCTATACCTGTTCGTAATATTTTATGTTTTATCAGCTCAGACGTTATTTAAACTTATAACGTCTTATAAAAGCTGACATTGCGAAATTCTTTAGCTTCATCCAAGTCTGGCCAGGTGGTGGCACTACGTTCTTCAGTTTTGCAGTAACGAGAGTGGCTAAAGTTTTTTACCCGACTATCTGCCACCCAGACAGTTGAAGTGAATTTCAGAAATTCATCCAGAAAGAAGCGGTTACTCTGATCGTAAAGCACATCAGCCGCCAATAGCACATCAACCTGCTCTGCCTTATACAAGTCATCCAAATACTCAAGCTCGACATCATTAAGCTTTGCATTCTCGCGACAAGCCGCCAGACTGACCTGATCGATATCACAACAGATTACCCGTTTGGCGCCTGCCATTTTAGCGGCAATAGCTACTACTCCAGAACCAGCACCAAAATCCAATACCACTTTATCTTTGACATGCTGTGGTTCGGCAAGCAACCACTGTGCCATAGCAAGTCCTGAAGCCCAGCAGAAAATCCAGTAAGGCGTATCATTCCAGATACGTCGAATAACCTCATCATCGAGGCGGTCAGTAGGAAAAACTGGCGGTATTAACCATAATAAAATAGGGGTTTCAGGTAATTGCTGTGCCTGTAGTTCACACTGTGGTATAACCTCATGTAAAGCTTGAAGAAGATGCTCAGGAGCCTTAGCCAGTTGAAAAGTACAACTCATCAAAAATTTAACCTTTATTAAAGCGATTCAAAGTTATTAAAGCTTAATATGATACGCACTCTGGTCCATACCCCACTGCTTAAAGGCAGAATTTATAATAAAAGAATAATTCTGCGCCCTATAATTTTTTTAATACTTTTTAACGAATTTCGCAGACCAGAGATAGTTTTTTTGCCTTTTTCAAAACAGAAATAAAGTGAACAGCCGATCAATTCAAATAAAGATCAGGATAAACAGGCGATGAAAATAGTTTTAAAAGCTTTATTAACATAAAAGCCATGCAAACTTGATATTTACATAGCTTTTAATAATGCTTTTAAAATTAAGCCAGGGCTTTCTCAGCAGCTTCAACTGTCTGGCGAATTAAAGTCGTGATTGTCATTGGCCCTACGCCACCTGGAACAGGAGTATAAGCAGAAGCCAGCTCTTCAATACCTGCTAGTTGAATATCCCCCACACCACCGCCATCACGCGGATGAAAACCAGCATCAACTACCACAGCACCCGGCTTGATCCATTCCTTTTGTATAAACTCGGCTTTTCCAACAGCCCCTACAAGGATATCAGCCTGCTTAACAAATTCAGAAAGGTTCTGTGTACGTGAATGGCAAATCGTCACTGTAGCATTAGCCTGAAGCAACATCATTGCCATTGGCTTGCCCAAAATAGCAGAGCGGCCTACAACAACGGCATGTTTACCTGCAATTTCAATATTATTTTCTTTTAAGATCGTCATGATTCCAGCAGGTGTTGCAGAGCCATAGGCAGCCTCTCCCATTGCCATACGACCAAAACCCAAGCAAGTCACGCCATCTACATCCTTTTCTAGCGATATGGCATCAAAACAGGCACGTTCATCAATCTGTTCCGGAACAGGATGCTGAAGCAGAATACCATGTACATCAGGGTTTTCATTTAGCTTTTCAATTTCTGCCAGTAACTGCTCGGTAGTTGTTTCTTTTGGCAGTTCCACTTTAAGAGAATCCATACCAACACGACGACAGGCATTCCCTTTCATACGTACATAAGTAGCTGAAGCACCATCATCTCCTACCAGGATAGTTGCCAGAATTGGCGTACGACCTGTTTTTGTCTTTAACGCCTCTACACGTTGTAACAAGTCAGCTTCTATCTGTTTCGCCAGTGTACGACCGTCTAAAACCAATGCCACAGCACATCTCCCAAGTGGATATGAATCAATTTTGCACATAATACATGATTATTTAACCGTTTTTATTTTAGTTGCTGTTTTTATGTGCATATTCACCATACATCCTATTGTTTTTTTTTCAAAGATTGCTAATATGTGCATCACCAAGAGATGGCGGGGTGGCAGAGTGGTCATGCAGCGGACTGCAACTCCGTGTACGCCGGTTCGATTCCGACCTCCGCCTCCAATCTTGTATAACGCCCGGGTGGTGAAATAGGTAGACACAGGGGATTTAAAATCCCCCGCCCACAAAGCGTGCCGGTTCGAGTCCGGCCCCGGGCACCATTTTAAAGCTAAAATAAAATGGTGTAATAAAGAATCCAGCTTCAAGCTGGTTTTTTTATGCCTGTAATTTCTTGAATATAAAAATATAAATTTTACAATGATCAAGTTTATTCAAATTACGATTTTCTCCTCTTCTACATCAACAGTTTAGTAGCTTAAGCATCCAGACATTTCTAAATACAAGTTTTGCAATTATTTAAAAAATAGCTCATCAAATAGATAATCATCGCATATCACAGTGCTGTACTCTCAGTCACAGCTACTGTGCTTTAAAATTTAATAATTAAGGAAATAAATAACCATGAGAAAACAAGAGTGATAATTCCGGCAAAAGTTAAGGATGTATGCCGTTAAGTGGATCAAATATTATATTTAACGATGACAGGATTGCAGGAAAACATTCAGGACAATACTGCCAACTATAGAATATCCTGAACAAACCATAAGACTTTGCAATAAAGTTATCTTACCACTCCCTATTGGCAACCAGTTCTTCCATATCAATATCCAGATAACCAGCTTCCTGTACAACCATCATCATAGCCTCAGCAATATAATCAGCTGCTGCATCATCTAGAGATGAATCCATCTGCTCAAACTTGGGTTTCATTTTATTGATTTGAACTATGATCTCCTGAGCAGAAGAATATATATCTGTGTGACTCAAAGAACTTGCTGTAATTTTTTCAGAAAACTGTAGCAGCAACTGTTTAATACGTGATACCAGCTCATCAGGATAGTATTCATCCTCAAACATAGGAGTTAATAATTCATCATTCATTACTTATTCTCAAAAATAAAAATCCGAGCCTAAAGAACCCGGATTCAGTCAAATATAGAAACCATCAGGCAGATAGTGTAGCACACCAGATTTTAATCGCATCACTGGTAGCCTTCACGTCGTGTACCCTTACGATAGATGCTCCCTGCTGTATACTCAAAAGATGCGCTGTGACACTGCCAATTATACGATCTTTTACCTCTGCGCCTTCCAGGGCCTCACCAATGAAGCGCTTACGTGACAGTGCAGATAGAACCGGATAACCTAATTCATTAAGCCGCCAGAAATCCTGCAACAGTTTCAGGTTATGGCTAGCATTCTTGGCAAAGCCAAAGCCTGGATCAATAATGATATTATCTGCCCGCATTCCTGCTGCGATAGCCACCTCAACTCGTACAGTCAACTCACGAAGCACTTCTTCAACTACATCTTCGTAATTGGCCAACTGGTTCATTGTAGTAGGCTCACCACGCATATGCATGATGACTACAGGTATATCCAGCTCTGCCGCCACTGCAAGTGCATCTGGGCGACTCAATGCCCGCACATCATTCCAGATATGGGCTCCCTTCTTCACTGCTTGGCGGATTACTTCAGGCTCACTGGTATCAACAGATATAATTACATCATGTTGTGCCAAAGCTTCTACTACAGGAAGTACACGTTGAAGCTCTTCTTTAACCGATACTGGAGTAGCGCCTGGCCGGGTAGATTCCCCTCCAATATCAATAATAGTTGCCCCGTCTTTTATCATCTGTAAAGCATACTGGAGAGCTTGCTCTTTATGGTTATATTTTCCGCCATCACTAAAGGAGTCAGGAGTAACATTTAAAATCCCCATAATATGCGGGCGAGCTAAATCCAGACTTACATCTTTGCATTGTAAAGTCTGTTTAGGTAATGGCATTAGCCGCATTGGTCTCTCCTGATCTTATGATTGATACATTTTAACAAGTTAAATTCAGGCTGAGTGTTAAGTTATTTTCATGCTTCTGTTTTTACATAATAAAAAAGAGCCACTTGAAGTGGCTCTTTTCTAAATAACTGTATTTAGTTCATTGCTGGCAATGGAGGCGGTGTAGACGGACCATTTTTAGGTGGCTCCAGATCTGCAACCGGATTATCTGCAACATAAACTTTAGGTGGCTGAGGATCACGACCTTCCATAATGTCACGGATCTGCTCACGATCAATAGTTTCCCATTCCATCAGAGCTTTAACCATTTTATGTGCAATATCCTGATTACCTTCAAGAATATCCCAAGCAACTTTATATTGCTCATCCAGAATACGGCGCACTTCCTGATCGACTTGTTGCTGGGTAGCTTCAGAAATAGTGCGACTATTCATACTGCCCATAAATGACTGCTGTGAATCATCTTCATAGACCATTACACCCAGTTTGTCAGACATACCGTATTTGGTGACCATCGCGCGTGCCATTTTTGTTGCACGTTCAAAGTCGTTAGATGCACCCGTTGACTGCTGATGAATAAAGATCTCTTCTGCAATCCGGCCACCGAACAAAATAGATATCTCGTTCAGCATTTTGTCCTTGTAATGGCTGGTCTGATCAAACTCTGGTAACTGCCAGGTTACGCCTAAAGCCCAACCACGCGGCATAATTGTTACCTTATGGACCGGATCAGTACCGGGCAGCATCTCAGCAACGATTGCATGTCCTGCCTCATGGTAAGCAGTAGCACGACGCTCTTCTTCACGAAGAACCATCGATTTACGCTCTGGCCCCATATACAGTTTATCTTTTGCATCCTCGAAGTCATGCATGTCGACTGTGTTCTTGTTGCGACGTGCCGCAAAAAGAGCTGCCTCATTGACCAGGTTTGCCAGTTGGGCACCCGAAAAGCCAGGTGTACCACGCGCCAACACTTTAACATCTACACCGGTAGTTGAAGGCAGTTTTCTTAAATGAACATTCAGAATCTGTTCACGACCCTTAATGTCTGGTAGACCCACCATTACTTGGCGGTCAAAACGACCTGGACGAAGCAAGGCTTTATCGAGTACATCAGCACGGTTAGTAGCTGCAATTACGATAATACCTTCATTTCCTTCAAAACCATCCATTTCAACCAGCATTTGGTTAAGAGTCTGCTCACGTTCATCATGTCCGCCACCTGTACCTGAACCACGATGACGACCCACTGCATCAATCTCGTCAATGAAAATGATACAAGGTGCATGACGTTTAGCCTGTTCAAACATGTCACGTACACGCGAGGCACCCACACCAACAAACATTTCAACAAAGTCAGAACCGGAGATGCTAAAAAACGGTACTTTTGCTTCGCCGGCAATAGCTTTGGCGAGCAAAGTTTTACCTGTACCCGGCGGGCCTACCATTAAAACACCTTTAGGAATGGTCGCGCCTAGACGCTTAAATTTTGCCGGATCTTTCAAGAAATCGACAATTTCAACCACTTCCTGTTTGGCCTCATCACAGCCCGCCACATCGGCAAAGGTTACTTTAATCTGGTCTTCAGATAACATTTTTGCTTTGGATTTACCAAAGCTCATTGGCCCGTTCTTGCCACCTGCACCGCCACCCATATTTCGCATAAAGAACATGAATAACAAGATGATTAGAAGTACAGGAAAGCTTGCAATGAGTAATTGCATCAATAAACCTTGACGTTGCGGTGCTGTACCCTCAACGACAACATTATTTTTGATAAGGCTCGGCATAAGCTCAGGGTCTTGAACCGCAGGACGAATGCTTTCAAACTCTGAACCGTTGACTTTTTCGCCATTAATACGCTCGCCATCAATTGTGACTTGCTTAATTTGACCGGCATTAACCGCTGCCACGAATTCGGAATAATTCATCGCAGTCGGCTTGTTGCGGTCACTGATGTTACTGAAAATCAAGATCAGAACACCCAGTATTATTAGCCACAATACGGCATTCTTGAAGAGATCGCTCAAAGCTTTATTCCCATATCAATCTAATTTGATCATGCCCAAAATTTCTGGGGTGACCCTAACAAAAAACTGTAAAACAGCATGCAATGTCTAAAAAAGTACAAAATGCACAATTTTTGACGGGTTGGCAAGTAAAGTTTATTGCAACGCTTTTTTACGGCCTTGTCCAATTAAAAACACTTCTTTCGAACGGGCTCGTGACGCGGCGGGTTTAACAGTTTTTAACACATCAAAACTATCAACCACCTGCTTGCGAAACTCATCAAAGCCAGCCCCTTGGAATACTTTTACCACAAACTGTCCGTTGGGTCCGAGTACCTTTTGTGCAAAATCTAAAGCAAGTTCACACAAATATATCTGGCGGGGCTGATCAACCGCCCTATTACCAGATGTATTGGGGGCCATATCCGAAATTACAACGTCTACCTGACGTCCATTTAAAATATTTAACAATTTTTCGAATACTTCTTCTTCACGGAAGTCACCCTGCAAGAAAGTGACATCTGCCAAAGCATCCATCGGAAGAATATCGGACGCAATTACCAGTCCTTTATCCCCTACCAGTTTACCCGCTATCTGCGACCAGCTCCCTGGAGCCGCTCCCAGATCAACTACAGTCATACCCGGTTTGATGAGCTTATATTTTTCCTGGATCTCAAGAAGTTTATAGGCAGCGCGTGCACGATAGCCTTCCTTTTGCGCCTTTTTTACAAAAGGGTCGTCCAGATGCTCTCTCATCCACGCACGACTACTTTTAGATAACTTCTGGTTGGTAATGCGTGTTGCCATAACTACTAAATATTGAAATAACTTCTATTTTTTTATTGTACGTGAAAAATGTGCAGCTTGCAGTATACATCTGTATCTAAAGCGCCCTCCCCAACGGATATTTTTAATAAGCTTCATCGATAATTTAAGAGTTTTAGAGTGTTTGAATTCGGTTTTTGCTATACTGGGGCGTTTTTAAATTTAGGTTATATTTCATGGCGGCTCTCTCTATTCAAGAACGCAAGCGTTTACGTCAAATTGGACATGCTCTTAATCCAGTAGTAATGATCGGGGGGCAAGGCCTGACCGAAGGCGTGATTGAAGAAACCAACCGCGCATTAAACGATCATGAACTAATTAAAGTGAAGATTGCTGGCGAAGATCGTGAAGCACGTGGACAGGTTATTGATGCGTTAATAGAAGCTACTGGTGCTCAAGCAGTACAGAAAATTGGTAAAATTGTTCTGCTTTATAAAAAGGCAGCCAAACAGAATCAGCATTTGTCGAATCTGGTTCGTCACGCGCATCTTTCAAGCTGATCATTTTCTCTTATGGCTAGTTACGAACTTAATCCTTTTAAAAGGTTTTCTGCTATTTCCTTGGTAGGTGCAGTTGAACAGCAAGATCAGGCTTCTTTAAATATCGGTTTCTGGATTAGTGACCCAAACCAGCTAATCCTTTGGCCAGATAAAGTCGCATCAAATCCACGCCGTGACTATCTATGGGAAAATACCTGTTATGAAATTTTCATTGGTGTAAAAGATCAAGATTTTTATCGGGAAATTAACCTTTCCCCTTCTGAAGCTTGGCAAGCCTACCAGTTCGAAGAGTATCGCTATCCGGAAGATATTCCTCCAAAACCAGCTTATGATATTGAGTTAAATCAGCTCAAGCGGACACATTATGGTTTAAATGTGAGTCTGGATCTGGGACGGTTTATGGCAGACCATGAATTGAAGTGGTCAGATTTATATCTTGGCTTGTCGGCAGTACTTAAGACTTCACAAGAAGTACATTATTTCGCTATGCAGCATAGTAGCCCGCAACCAGATTTTCATAATAAGCGTGACTGGCTACATCAGTTTTGAAACTTCCAGTAATAATTTAAAAAAGTGAGTTTATACTCACTTTTTTATTATTTATTCAACTTAATTATGACGCTGAACCTTATTCCACACTTCAACAGCATTTGCTTTAGAGCGTTTAAATGTCTCGGTAAGGTTTTCTTTATGTTTTAATGAAATCTGGCTGATGTCTGCTTTCAAATCTTGGCTTAATTTGGCAAGCTCATCCACCAGATGAGTAAATTCACTTTTAACCAGATTTTTTAATTCAGAAATTTCTTGGCCCGAAAAGGTTAGTTGACTTTTTAATGACTCTAAACGCGCCCATAACGCCTGGTTGGATTCACGCGCAGGCTCCTGCTGTGTTAACGCTTCTGATGCTGTGTTGACAACTGGTGTAGTCTCAATTACTTCATTCTTTTGTTCTTTAGCCAATGGCTGAGCTGCTTTTTTAGCTTTCTGAGAAGAATTAGTCATAATAATATTCCCTGCTTTGATGAAAATTATAAAATCATCTTAATTTATTGAATAAAAAATGATCTATTTATTGTCTGACAATTATTAAAAATCTTGCTTGCTCTCTCATTCTTTTCTCATGGAAGGCTTGCGCTTGTGTTTATTTGAAGTTACAAGCTCCCTATCTGATATAAACATTATAATTAGCGTGGACTTTTAGACTCTTCATGCGTACAATACGCTGTTAAGTTACAAGCGAGCAGACCAAAAGGAGGGCGTGTTTTTTTTAGACAGCCACCCTTTTTTTATGTCTACTCGCTTTTTTACAGCCTAAAATTCAGGAGCTTTGGTTTGAGCATCCCCGCCATTTTAGCCCTTGCAGACGGAACTATCTTTAAAGGTAAGTCTATCGGTGCATCGGGTTGTACGACTGGTGAAGTCGTTTTTAACACCGCCATGACTGGCTATCAAGAAATTTTGACTGACCCAAGTTATGCACAACAGCTTGTGACATTAACTTATCCTCATATTGGCAATACTGGCTGTAATACTGAAGATGCCGAGTCCGGCCGTATTCAGAAAGTCTGGGCCAATGGCCTGATTATTCGCGACCTGCCTTTATTGCATAGCAACTTCCGTGCAGATATGTCTCTTGGTGAATATCTTGAGCAGAATAATGTTGTTGCGATTGCAGATATTGATACCCGCAAACTGACCCGTATCTTGCGGGATAAGGGCGCGCAGAATGGCTGTATTCTTGCAGGTGAAAATATTACTGCTGAAGAAGCATTAGAAAAAGCGCGGGCTTTTGGCGGTCTTGAAGGTCTAGACCTGGCAAAAGAGTGCTGTGATCCAGAAGGTTTTGAATGGACCGAAGGCTCATGGGCATTAGGTCAAGGCTTTACCCAGCCTGAATTAAAATATCATGTAGTAGCATATGACTATGGTGTCAAAACCAACATCTTGCGTATGCTTGCAGATCGCGGCTGTAAATTGACCGTTGTACCTGCCCAGACCCCTGTTGAAAAAGTACTGGCACTTAATCCTGATGGCGTTTTCCTGTCCAATGGACCAGGTGACCCGGCTGCATGCGGTTATGCAATTGAAGCTGTAAAAACTATTGTCGAAACAACTACACTACCGGTCTTCGGTATCTGTTTAGGGCATCAAATTCTGGCTCTTGCAAGTGGAGCAGCTACCCTCAAGATGGGTCATGGTCACCATGGCGCCAACCATCCTGTACAGAATATTGAAGATGGTACAGTGATGATCACTTCGCAGAACCACGGTTTTGCGGTAGATGAAAGTACCTTACCTGAAGTGTTACGTGTAACTCACCGTTCGCTGTTTGATGGTACAAACCAAGGTATTCATCGTACTGATAAACCGGCTTTCAGTTTCCAAGGACATCCTGAAGCGAGTCCTGGTCCGCATGATTGCGCACCGCTGTTTGATCATTTCATTGAACTTATCGAAGCATCTAAGAAGTAATTAAGGAGCGAAATAATGCCTAAACGTACGGATATTAAAAGCATCTTAATTATTGGTGCTGGCCCTATTGTAATTGGTCAGGCATGCGAGTTTGACTATTCAGGTGCACAAGCATGTAAAGCGCTGCGTGAAGAAGGCTACCGTGTTATTTTGGTGAACTCTAACCCGGCAACCATTATGACCGACCCTGCAATGGCAGATGCTACTTACATCGAGCCAATCACTTGGCAGACTGTTGCCGCGATCATTGAGAAAGAGCGTCCGGATGCGGTCCTTCCAACCATGGGTGGTCAAACTGCGTTGAACTGTGCGCTTGCACTTGACGCAAATGGTGTATTAGAAAAATATAATGTTGAATTGATTGGGGCGACCAAAGAAGCGATCGAAAAAGCAGAAGACCGTAAACTGTTCGACCAAGCAATGCGTAAGATTGGTCTTGAGTGTCCAAAAGCTGCGATTGCAGAGTCAATGGAAGAAGCGCTTGAAATTCAAGCTCGTTTCGGTTTCCCAGTGATTATCCGCCCATCATTCACCATGGGTGGTTCTGGTGGCGGTATCGCTTATAACCGCGAAGAATTCCTTGAAATCTGTGAACGCGGTTTTGACCTTTCTCCGACTAAACAGTTATTGATCGATGAGTCTTTAATTGGCTGGAAAGAGTATGAGATGGAAGTTGTTCGTGACAAAAACGACAACTGTATCATCGTATGTGCGATCGAAAACTTTGATCCAATGGGTGTACACACCGGTGACTCGATCACGGTTGCACCTGCACAAACATTGACTGATAAAGAATACCAATTGATGCGTAATGCATCTTTAGCAGTTCTTCGTGAAATTGGTGTTGAAACAGGTGGTTCTAACGTTCAGTTTGGTATCAATCCAAAAGATGGTCGTATGGTGATCATCGAGATGAACCCGCGTGTATCACGTTCCTCTGCGCTTGCATCGAAAGCAACAGGTTTCCCGATTGCAAAAATCGCAGCGAAACTGGCAGTTGGCTATACCCTTGATGAACTGAAAAATGATATTACTGGTGGTACAACTCCAGCATCTTTCGAACCAGCAATTGACTATGTCGTCACCAAAGTTCCACGTTTCAACTTCGAAAAATTCCCGCAAGCTGACGCGACTTTAACAACTCAGATGAAATCTGTCGGTGAAGTCATGGCCATTGGCCGTAACTTCCAGGAATCTGTGAATAAAGCACTTCGTGGATTAGAAGTGGGCGCTTCTGGTTTTGATGAAAAAATCGAAGTGGGTACTGAAGGTGCACGCGAGAAGATTCTTCAGGAACTTAAAGTTCCAGGTCCAGAGCGTATCTGGTATGTAGCGGATGCATTCCGTCATGGTTTCACTTTAGACGAAGTATTTGCAGCGACCAATATCGACCGCTGGTTCCTGGTCCAGATCGAAGACATCATCAACACTGAAAACCAGATCAAAACTTTAGGTTTCGGTGACTTGAACGCGGACAACATCCGTTCATTCAAACGTAAGGGTTTATCGGACCTGCGCATTGCGAACTTGATGGGTATTTCACAAAAACAATTCCGTAAACACCGTTGGAACCTGGGCGTAACCCCTGTTTACAAACGTGTGGATACCTGTGCAGCTGAATTCGAATCGGATACAGCATACATGTACTCAACTTACGATGAAGAGTGTGAGTCTAACCCATCGAACCGTGACAAGATTATGGTGATCGGCGGTGGACCTAACCGTATTGGTCAAGGGATCGAGTTCGATTACTGCTGTGTACACGCGGCGCTTGCAATGCGTGAAGATGGCTATGAAACCATCATGGTGAACTGCAACCCTGAGACTGTTTCTACGGATTATGACACATCAGACCGTTTGTACTTCGAACCGATTACCTTGGAAGATGTACTTGAAATCGTTCGTACAGAGAAGCCTAAAGGCATCATCGTACAATACGGTGGTCAAACGCCGCTTAAATTGGCTCGTGCTTTAGAAGAAGCGGGTGCGCCAATTATCGGCACATCACCTGACGCGATTGACCGTGCAGAAGACCGTGAACGTTTCCAGCAAATGATTCAACGTCTGCAACTACGTCAACCAAACAACAGTATCGTAAAATCTGCTGAAGAAGGTATGGCTGAAGCAGCGAAAGTCGGCTACCCGCTTGTGGTACGTCCTTCTTACGTTCTTGGTGGCCGTGCGATGGAAATCGTATACAACGACGAAGAACTCAAACGCTACTTACGTGATGCGGTTCAGGCATCTAACGAAGCGCCAGTTCTGCTTGACCGCTTCCTGGATGACGCAATTGAAGTTGACGTTGACTGCGTGTCTGACGGTAAAGACGTTGTGATCGGCGGGATCATGCAGCATATTGAACAAGCGGGAATTCACTCAGGTGACTCAGCATGTTCTATTCCTCCGTACTCTTTATCTAAAGAAGTTCAGGACGAAATGCGCCGTCAAACCATCGCGATGGCGAAAGAGCTTGGCGTAATCGGTTTAATGAACGTACAGTTTGCGGTGAAAGGCGACGATGTTTACATCCTGGAAGTGAACCCACGTGCATCACGTACAGTGCCTTTCGTTTCTAAGTGTATCGGCGAATCTTTAGCGAAAGTCGCTGCACGTTGTATGGCAGGTCAATCTCTTGAGTCACAAGGCTTCACGGCTGAGATTATCCCTGAGCACTTCTCTGTAAAAGAAGCCGTGTTCCCATTCAACAAATTCCCTGGTGTTGACCCGATCCTTGGCCCTGAGATGAAATCGACAGGTGAAGTAATGGGTGTGGGTAAAACTTTTGGTGAAGCATTCTATAAAGCAGTGCTAGGTGCAAATGAACGTTTACCTGGTCTTCCAACTGAAGGCGAAGTGAAACATGCATTCATCTCTGTACGAGACTCAGATAAACCTCGTGCTGTCGGTATTGCGAAACAATTAATTGACCTAGGCTTCAAGATTCTTGCGACTGATGGTACATTTAAAGTGATTAGCGAAGCTGGTCTTGAATGTGAACGCGTGAATAAAGTGACTGAAGGTCGTCCTAACATTGTGGACCGTATCAAAAACGGTGAAATCCACCTTGTCATTAATACGACTGAAGGCAAAAAGGCACAAGAAGACTCATTCTCGATCCGTCGTTCAGCACTTCAAGGTAAAGTGTATAATACAACTACATTGAATGGTGCGGACGCTGTATGCCAAGCTCTAGCAATTAAATTGCCAATGGATGTATATCGTTTGCAAGACCTAACTAAAGGTTAATTCGCTTCCAAGAAGTCCCGCTACCTTCTTGGTGGCGGGCTTTTTTTTATTTATATATTTTACATCCTTCCACTGACTTTTGAGGGACAACATGCAACGTTATCCTATGACCCCTGAAGGCAAAACTGCCTTAGAGAAAGAATTACACCAGCTTAAAACTGTAGAACGTCCACGTATTACAGCAGCGATTGCAGAAGCACGTGAACATGGTGACTTGAAAGAAAATGCAGAATACCACGCTGCACGTGAACAGCAAGGTTTCTGTGAAGGTCGTATTCAGGACATCGAAGGTAAACTGGGTGCAGCTCAGGTTATCGATATTAAAGATCTTGAGCAGAATGGCCGTGTAGTTTTCGGTGTAACAGTAACTATTGAAAATCTTGATACTGAAGAACAGAAAACTTATAAAATCGTTGGTGATGATGAAGCTGACTTTAAAATTAATAAAATTTCTGTGAACTCACCTATTGCACGCGGACTTTTAGGCAAAAGCGAAGGTGATGAAGCAAAAATTGTTACGCCTCAAGGTGAAGTAGAATATGAAATTGTGAGTGTTGAATATATTTAGTCAAACACGATACACATGAAGCCCCTTTCATCAGGGGCTTTTTATTGACAATATTATTTTCGCTCATCTCAAATTTTAAAATTTTTCAGATATAATCTGCTGCTCTTCAGTATTTAATTTTTCTTATGGATCAGCTGATCAACTCTCCGGTTAAACACTGGTGTGAGTTCGAATTCATCTCGAAGACAGTAAAGAATCCGAATATTCATATTAAAGGCAATTATAGTTATTACTCAGCCTATTGGGATCAAGGGTTTGAACGTTGTGTAGTGCGTTATCTTCATGATAAACCTGCTACCCCAGATAAACCGATTGATCAGCTTTATATTGGTAATTTTGTCTGCTTTGGTGCTGAAAGTGTCATTATGATGGGGGGTAATCAGCTACACCGTACAGAATGGATTTCAGTGTTTCCCTTTGATACCCGTAGTTTTGTGCCAGCAGGAGATACAATTATTAGTGACGGTTGCTGGATTGGTAGCCGTGCCATGATTATGCAAGGTGTAAAATTGGGAGAAGGCGCAGTAATAGCAACAGGTGCTGTAGTAACTAAAGATGTTCCACCTTATGCAGTTGTCGGTGGTGTACCTGCACGAATTATTAAATACCGTTTTTCTCAAGAAGACATCCAGAAGCTGCTTTCCCTTAAGCTTTATGATATGGACGAAAAGCAGTTATTAAAAATACGCGGGCGACTACAGTCAGATAACGTTTCATCTTTAATAGCATTTTTAAATGAATTTTAATCCGCATCTGATAGAGACTGTATATTAATTTTTATCTTGCTAATTTCCAGACAGAGAGAATTGATGATCTTAAGTTGATTTAGAAATTCAGGGTAGCCACTGAAATTTTTTTAAGTTTATCTTTCCATTTATGACTGTTAGGCCCTCTTCAATTAATAAAACAGACTGTATATTTTGACCTTGTGTATTTAATTTACTTAGGCTAATTCTACCTTGACTATTAATTACGCGATGCCATGGAATATCAGTTTCTATAGGCAGATTTTTGAGTATATAGCCGACTAATCGTGCATGTTTTGGCAACCCGGCAAGACGCGCAACCTGCCCATAAGTTGCAACTTTACCACAAGGAATCAGACTAATAACTTCTAAAATCTGTCCATATAATTCATGTGCAGAAGAAATAACATCCTCCTTAAAATCTATAGCTTTATAAAGTATAAGAAAACTTAAAATTCTAAATAGATTATCACTTAAGTTTAAAAAAATTTTAACTAAAGACAAAAAAGGACCCGAAGGTCCTTTTTTGTTACCTTATATATTTAGAAAATAATTTGGCCATTCTGTAACAGTTCATCCAATGTAATGGCACTTGGCTGATTGGTCAGCTGTAATAATGGAGTGGCAATAAAAGTAGTTCCGGTTCCATCCCGGTCGATGGACAAAGTTACAGTTGATGACGTTGAATTATAGTTTAGCTGGATATATTGTCCCAGATTATTAGCATTAACCTCGCCTCCTAGCAGATCCGACACATCAATCCGGTCAGCCTGATTATCGATACGAATATTACCTACATGGAAGTCTGTCCAGGTATCAGTACCATTACCGCCTCTTGCATTAGCAGCAACTAGCAAATCAAACACTACAGTATCAGCGCCTGGACCACCAGTAATGGTGTCGTTGCCTGCACCACCATTAATATAATCATTACCTGCCCCTGCATTTAAAGTATCATCACCATTACCACCTCGCAGGATATCATTTCCTGAACCGCCATTTAACGTATCATTTCCATCATAACCATAGAGGCGTTGAGATACAGTACTATTGCTATTACCTAAGATATTAGCATTAGCATTACCCTCAACAATCGGTGAAGCGCTTCCTGAAAGTAGACCACCCAACAGATCTACACTTGCAATCCCACCTCGGCTATATGAGGTAGATGAGCCTTGGCTATCTGTAGCAACCACATTCAAATTATTCAGTAAATTCAGATTTAAGATGCCTCCTAGCAAACTACCCGATAATTTGACTGATGCCAAGAATTCATTAATTTCCTGATTATCAAGTACCTGCCCTTGTGCAGCTTCAATCGTAATACGCGCCGGACGGCTAGGAACTAATGGTAAAGCTAATTGACTGCTTTGCGTAGTAACATTATAACCAAATAGATTAGCTAACCCTGTTGAGAAGCTAAAATTCTCTCCACCCAGTGATACTGCAGAATTTAATGTAATTTCTACTCTTCTTAAATCGCCATTTGCATCTGCCGCTGCAAATAGTTGCTGATTTAAATCAATCAGACCTGCTACATCTGCGCCTACCACGCCCAGTAGAGCATTACTGTTAACAGCTGCAACAGGTGCAACCTGTCCAATAATATTCAAGTTAAAGTTAGCAGTGGTAATATTACCTGCCGTATCTGTTACTCTAGCCTGCCAAGTATGATTTACACCGGTCGCAGATGAAGACAGTGCTGTGGTAGGCGTATAACTCCAGTTACCACTAGCATCTACAGTAATTGGCGTAGTTATTGTTACACCATCCTGAATAAGTGTAATGGTACTGTTCGGCGCTGCCCTGCCAAAGATTGTTGGCGTATTATCATCAGTAATCGCACTAGAATAAATATTGCCTTGAACATTACCTACATTATCGCCTGCACCTACGATTGTAACTACTGGCGGTGTAGTATCTACAGTAATATTACCTAAAGAAGAGGTATTCGTATGATTGGTAGTGTCTGTTACGGTAGCCGTTACATTATAAGTACCATCTGCAAAACCAGCTGGAGGCGTAGCAATCCACCTGCCAGTCGTGGTGTCGTACACAGCATTGACGTTCACTCCAGTACCGGAAGCAGATGTATACCTTACCACTACTGTGGTCACATCCGGATCTGCGATCACCGCGATGCGACCATCTTGGGTGATCAGGTCAGTATTACTGCTACCCGTATCATTAACTAAACTAACTCTAGGGGCTGTTGTAGAAGTATCTGCAATGTTAATAGTAAGTTTTGCCGTATCTACTGTATTTCCATCAGATAATGTATAAGTAAATACTTCAGAACCGCCTATAGACGCTGGATCTCCATAAGCTGTATAAGTATAGGCTCCTGACGAATTAATGGTAAGTACACCATATAGTCCTTCAACTGTAACATTGCTTCCATTTGATGGAATGACTACGATAGGTCCATCAGCAATTTGTACCTGAGTAATTACACCTCCCTGGGCATCATCTGTACCGCCATTACTGCTACCCGCACCTGTAATCACATTACCACCTGTTAAGGCTTCATTAGCAAAATCGGTTTCGGTAAGCTGGGTCGTAATATCAGTAGCTTGCAATAGTGTAAGTGTATTACTTAAAAGAGCATCTGCTAGTGAACTCAAGACTGTATTGAGTAGTCCGGTAGCACCAACATTATTCAAAATAGTGACTAATGGATTAATAATCTCATCAACTGGCAAACCATTCAATGTAGTTAAAACAGGAGATAACAGCGTAGTAACTGTTGGCCCCAAAACTGGACCTAATGCATTAGAAACTGTATTGAGTACCAGCGTCTGATTTTCAGGCCCTAAAATGACGCCTGAATTTCCAAGCTCTTGTAAAGATACTCCACCACTATTATCTGAATCTAGCAAGTCAGTTAATGTACTCTCATCATTACGAACCACAACACGATATGTACCTGGTTGCAAGCCTCTGACTGTAGCAGTTAAAGTATTGTCTCCTGTTACACCTAAGACATTTAAACCAAGAACATCCCCTACTAGCGAGTTTTGTGTTACTGCAGAATAGACAACATTACCATTTGCATCAACAACATCTAACCGGAAGGCATCTGCAACTGCGGCGAGTGCAGTTTGGCTTATTTCAATATTGAGTACACCAAATTGATCAGGTCCTACAATTACAGTCACACCATTGTCAGTGCCATTATCCGACTCTAATAAACCCAATACCTGAACATCTGTATCGGTCACTTCGGGATAGACTGTAGTGATCTGACTTACAATGTCCAAGTTTACGACATCATCTATGGCATTTGGTGGTGTCAAATCTATTCTTACTGGGGCTGTAGCAACGTTTCCGGCAATATCTGTAGAATTCACGCTAAGCAGCTGGTTATCCGCTACAGAAGCTGTCGGAACATTAAATGTATAGGTGCCTGTTGAACCTACTATCGTACTAACAGGATTGCCCAGATTATCTAAAATTGCTACACCTGTAGTTGTGGTTAAAGTAACAGTAGATCCTACCTCTGCTGTGCCACTCACAATGACAGTCGCCGGATCTGGATTGCCATTATCTGAATCTAAAGCAAAGCGCGCAGTAACCGTAGTGATAGTATCTATAGTAACGCCTACCGCATTAGTTATACTGCTGTTGCCATTAACATCAGTCACGACAGCTCTATATTGATAGGTGTTATCTGCGACTCCAGTCTGTGCGGCTGTTGTTGCCACCCAGGTATTTCCGCCATCCGTAGAAATCTGGTAGACCACGGTAGAACCTGTTTCCTGACCCGTTAATGTCAAATTAAATGAATTGTCATTACTGATTCCATCAGAGAGGCTGATGCCCGTATCGGAGAAATCTGCCAGACTCAGGCTTCCAGGAATTGGTGCAATATTATCTGTTGCAGTCGCGGTATCGATGGCAATGTTGCCGTTGATATCGGTTGCGGTGGCGGTGTAGTTACCGGCGAGAGCTGGCGCGGCAATGCTGCCACTGATGCTG